>NZ_JAUBVE010000073.1:0-27383 GCF_036705715.1 Microcoleus sp. AT3-D2
CTTCGTAGTTCATATTATTAAGCTAATTTTTTCTTTTATTTTACCTAGAAAGAGCGCACTTTCGCAAGAGGTCTAATCTGCCAAAATAATGTCAAAACGTTGTTTTTCCAGCGCCGTGGCAAAGTCTTCTCGAGTTTCCACACACACCAGAGAAAATTGGAGCCCGCCATCCATTAGATATGCCTCAATCAGTTCGGCATCTAGGGGACTGTCTTCTACTAAGAGGATACTGAGCGTTTTCACAAAAATTCCTTTTTCTTAAATATTAATTATCGGACACAAAATTTGAGCGGGCTGTGGCTTTAAGTCAAGCCCAAAAAAGTTTTGGGTTTTGAATGGCATAAAAAAATGTAAAAACCAATTGGTTTCATGAGTTGAGCATTCATATCTCAATCCTAACTTCTAATCAAGTCTATTGCTTCTTGCCGCGGGGTGAACCCCCGCTCTGACTTGATTGGCTAGTACGCTTATTTTTCCTTAACTTTCGTCGGTTTTCCAGGAATCGGCACCGCTGGAGTCTTGCTTGTATGCAGCAGTTTAGCTATACCCTGTTGAACAAATAGTTTCGCGCTTCTGGCTAGAAACAACTAGCTATGTAGTAATTTATCTCGCTTGCTCCTAACTACTGCTACCTCGTTTGGCAGATTATTTTTTTTGTAGTGATGCCCGAGTTAATTCTATATTGCTTTGCCGCTCCTCTCAAGCTCGAATTCGCTTGAATTCTGCCCTTATTTCCTGAATATGGATCAATCCTGTCAAAAAAAGTCAAAGTTGCTGGTCTGTCTGCTTTACTTTTTGCCGAATTTGCCTACCATGCAAGTGTTTCATGGTAGGTAACTGTTGCCTTGTTTATCGCACTCGCCCCTGAAAAATCACAGTTATTATAGTAGCAGCTCGTTATATTGCATCTATCCAAAGATATAATGTTGCAGACACACTGCACTCAACCTGCAGAGATTCCCCTGAATTCGGTAAAACGAACTGCCACCCCGCCGAAAATCTGAGAAAGCTCGATCGACCAATTAATTCCCCATACCAATCCCAGAAAATTTTCTCTGGACTCGCTTGACTTGGACTCCCAGGCTGCCTCTGACCGATCGGCTTATTGATTGAACCGACCCAAAATGTCTTAAAATATACAATACGGTGAGCTGCTGCACAGCCCGCATATATTAAAATCAAGCGCCAACTTGCAATAATTCTTTAAAATAAAGGTACAGCACCGGCGATCCCTAACTCTTCCCCCTCAGAAAGGGTAGGGTTTAGCAGAATTGAAGACGATCGTCTATGGTGACATCCAGTAAAGCCCGTGCAGTTGCTTTAGTCTCAGCTTTATTCAGGTTATTGGGAACCAGTTACGAGGAGATTTGACCCGCCGTGCTCCAACGCATCAAACAAGACTTAAAAAACGACCTGATCGCAGGACTATTGGTAGTGATACCCTTAGCTACCACCATCTGGCTGACAATAACCGTCGCCAGTTGGGTGATCAATTTTCTCACCAAAATTCCCAAGCAGATCAACCCTTTTGATGGACTCCACCCGATTTTGGTGAATCTGCTAAATCTTTTAGTAGGGCTGGCTGTACCCCTGCTGAGCATCTTAGTCATCGGTTTAATGGCCCGCAACATTTTCGGCAAGTGGCTGCTAGATTTTGGTGAACGGGTGTTGCAGGCAATTCCCCTAGCCGGTTCGGTTTACAAAACCCTCAAACAACTGCTGGGAACCCTCCTCAAATCAAACGACAAATTTCGCCGCGTGGTGTTAGTGGAATATCCCCGGCGGGGAATCTGGACTTTAGCATTTGTGACCGGTACGATCGAGAATAACGATATTCCGCCTCACCTTTCCGGCGAAACCCCGATCGGCATTTTCATCCCCACCACTCCCAACCCCACTACCGGATGGTACGCTATAGTCCCGGAGGCAGATTTAGTCAATTTGTCAATGTCGATCGAAGATGCCTTTAAAGTCATCATCTCTGGCGGCATCGTCAACCCCAGCAACTCAGTTCCAGTAACCCCCGAAAACATTAAGGGCAAAACACTCGAACCCTTGGTATCCGAATCAAGATACCAGGCTGTCCCAGTCGAAGAAGACTAAACCAAGACATATTTAGGGGCCCGTAAGGCCGTGTAAACTTTCCCCATAGCAGATAATATTTCGACAAAACCAGCCCAAACCGAGAAAGCCTAAACTCAGAAACCCGGTTTCGAGCATCAATCTTGGGTTTGACAGCCAAGTATCTGTAAACTACCCGCCGCTGGCGAGTCAGACGGCTGGTCTTGTACCGCTTTTAGTCGAGTTTTCTGCTAAAGTTCAAGTCCGCGCACGATCAAAAAACTTCCTAAATTCTCAATATCTAAAAATTATGAAAAAAGCCCGCGAAACAGCACGCGAACTCGCACTCCTCGGCATCAGCCAACTGCCGACGAATCCAGAACTCTTAGAAGCCAAGAAACTGCAAGATGTTCTCCTCGCCGCCATCCGTACCCTGACAACAGAAGTTCAAGAATCCCTAGAAGCAGCAGCATCCGAAGTGCAGCGGAGTAGCGACAAACTGCTTGCTAGCGAAATCCGCGCCGCGGATATACAAAGTGCTAGAACAATGGTGCGGGAAGCAGTCGAACTCACCCAAACCGCAATCAACCGTCTCGGTTCAGCAATGGAGTTTCCAGAACTGATCCAGCTAGCCAACCAGCAAGATGTCCGCACCTATGCTTTGCAAATCCTGACGAAAGTCAGCGCCAACCGTGTTCAAATTGATGAATTGCTCTCGGAAGCCCTTGTAGACTGGCAAATAGAACGGTTGCCCCGGATCGATCGAGATATCATGAGAATCGCGATCGCCGAAATGCTATATCTAGGCTTACCCGAACAAGTCAGCGTCAACGAAGCCGTCCAACTGGCAAAACGCTACAGCGGCGACGAAGGACATCGCTTCATCAACGGAGTCCTGCGCCGAGTAGTCGATAAAATCAACGCAGAAGTTGTTAGTCCCTAGTTCTTAGTCAGTAGTCCTTAGTCAGCAGTCATTGGTCATTAGTGATTGCCAATCCTCAATCGGCTCTACACTAGGGACTGAGGACTAATGACTAATAACTATTCTCTATTCCCCATCAACTATGGTATTTAATTGGTTTCGTCGCCAGTACAGCGAAAGCAAATCTTCAGAAACAGAGGCAACCCCCGAACAGCAGCAAGATGAGTCGGCAAAATCCGCACCGGTTGAGCCTCAAACAGATGCAACAGAGCAAGACTCTCCCGCTGTAGCCGAAGATTATCTCAACTGGGCAAAAGCTGCTTACAAAAATATTCAAAAACAGCAAAAACCAGAAACAGAAGTTTCCGAGACAGCAGCGCCGGATGTTCCAGCAGCCGAAGCAGAAATCGCGACGGTTGCAGAAGTTGCAGAACCAGCGACTATTGAAGCAAGCGATGCGATCGAACTTGAACCAGCACCCACAGCACCAACTGTTGCAGAAGTTCCAGAAGTTGCAGAACCCGCCGCACTTGAAGCAACCGAGGCGATGGAACTCGATGCAGCCAACCCAGCAGAAATTCCCGAAACTCTGCAACCCACAGCCGGGGCGATCAACATTGCACCTATTGCTCAACAATTAGAAGTTACAGCAGAAAATATAGAAATTGCCGAACCTGCAACCTTAGTTGCAGAAACCGAATCACTCGCATCCGACGGCGAAGCAGCCGAAGCCCTGCCTTTTTGGGCCAGAGCTCAGGCCGATCGCATGGATCGCATCGAACGCCTCAAAGAAACCGCAATTGAAGAACCCGACGTAATTGCAGCCGCCGCCGAGAGAGCGGCAATTATCGAAGAAATTCCCGGTTTCGCCTTTGACGAAGGCTTCCTGTGGTCTTCAGAAATCTTAGCAAGTCAAGGCCGCCGGCCAGACCAAGTATCCGTTGAAGAAATCACTTGGCTGCAAAAACTGCGGAAAGGCTTAGAAAGAACTCGCCGCAGCTTAATTAATCGACTAAAGGCGATCGTCGGTCAAGGCCCGCTCAATCAAGACGCGGTAGCCGAAATTGAGACTTTGCTCCTGCAAGCCGATGTCGGAGTCGCAGCCACCGACATCATTATCAGTCGCCTCCAAGAAAGACTCACACAAGAAGTGCTGCCGCCAGAACAGGCTCTAGCCTACCTGAAAACCATTCTGCGCGACATTCTGGACGCTCCCTGTGCCGAAACCGCCGCCGGTAATCCCGCCTACAGCCTGACATTTGCCCCGGAAAAAGAGACTTTTAACATCTGGTTAATCGTAGGAGTCAACGGTGCGGGCAAAACTACGACGATCGGCAAACTGGCCCATATTGCCCAAAAATCCGGCTACAAAACCCTCATTGCTGCCGCCGACACTTTCCGCGCCGCCGCCGTCGAACAGGTGAAAGTTTGGGGTTCCCGCAGTGGGGTCGAAATTATTGCCAACCCAGGGAAAAATACCGATCCGGCTGCTGTCGTGTTTGATGCGATCGCCGCTGCCAGCGCCCGAGGCACAGAACTGCTGATCGTAGACACCGCAGGCCGCCTGCAAAACAAAAAAAATCTGATGGACGAATTAAGTAAAATCCGTCGCATTGTAGATAAGAAAGCCCCAGGCGCTACCGTAGAATCTCTACTGGTTTTGGATGCGACACTGGGTCAAAATGGTTTGCGACAGGCAGAAGTATTTGCAGAATCGGCAAAATTAAGCGGAGTAGTATTGACAAAACTCGACGGTTCTGCTAAAGGTGGTGTTGCCCTAGCAGTAGTGCAGCAGCTTGGTCTGCCAATCCGCTTTATTGGAGTTGGGGAAAGCATCGAAGACTTGCGCCCGTTTTCTAGTTACGAATTTGTGGAAGCCCTACTCGATTTTAGATTTTAGATTTTAGATTTTAGATTGGTCAGGTATCTGTGGTCGTCCCGATTTTTGGAGGCGGATACAGAGGTTCAAAATCTCAAATCCTTAACCTCAAACTACCATCGCAGGACTTGCGCCGATCGCCACCCGGTGGCGAGTAAAAACTAAATATCTAGAAACAATACCTTCGTTCTTTTATTGCTGGGTTGGGATCGAAGCGCGAGCCAAAGCAAGGGTGTCAAATTAAGCTCAAATGTAGTATCAGTCTGCTGTCTGATTGCACAGTCTTCCAGAGCACCCTAGCGCCCCCTGATAGTCGGGGGAGACAGGAAATGGTCAAAGTCCCCCTTCTTGTTAAGGGGATTTAGGGGGTATCTAGACTCAGCTATGAACGAGATTTCTTAAAAATTTCAGACTTAAGTTGATACCAATGTCCTAGTAGCCGACTTACTTCCTCAAACCAAACTACTTGCTCGAAAAAAAACGGGTTTCTGTTCAAGTGGCCCGTAAGTCCTCAATCATTCCTCCTCCGTCTAAGATCGAAAATCACAAATTTAAAATGACTGCTGTGCCTTTGCCTCGCCCCTCACCTCAACCTGCTGACCGCCCTTCGGGTCGCAATTCCACCGACGCGACGCCAGTATTTGCCCTCAAAGAACTGGTGGCGCGTTTGCACCGATATCAGCACAACGTTCAAGATATGTTGGGTTCGCTGGGATTTGCCCTGCGAAGTTTTAACAATCTCAACCAATTTTTGGAGTTGGTGCCTTTAGTAGCGACTCGCGTTACTGACGCCGACGGGGGAGCTTTAGTGCTGTTCAAACCCAACGGTCAAGTCAGGTTCCAGCAGTTGCACTGTCAGGAAGGACGGCAGTGCCAAGATATGCGAAAAGCGCTGGAAATAGCCACCAGGCAAGCTACAGCAGGTGTGGGCGCTACTGCTGGATCGTTTTCGGAAACCTCTGGGCAAACTTCTAGTCTAGACCTGCAAGTCGGTCGTTATTTGGGTTCGGATGTTCATTTGTTTGGGGCGCCAATTTTAGTCAACAATTTGGAACGCGGGCGGCTTTATGTTTTTAGCAGTGACCCGGAATATCTCTGGACTCCCAGCAGACAGAAATTAGTTCGGTTGGTGGCGGATCAAACCGCCGTGGCTATTTGCAAAGACGAACTTACTGTTAAGTTGGCGGAAAAAGACCGCTTAGACAGAGAGTTAGAAATCGGGGCGGAAATTCAATTGCGGCTGCAACCCCGTAGTTGTCCGAAAATTCCCGGCCTTGACGTGGCCGCCCGCTGCCAAACTGCTAGCAGAGTCGGCGGAGATTATTATGATTTTATTCCCGCTGACTATGACCCGATCGGCAAGGAAAATGAGGGGGAACACCCCCCATCCCTAATTAAAAATCTCAAGTCCAAAATCGACAAGGGCCGCTGGAGCATTGTGATCGGCGACGTGATGGGCAAAGGAGTACCGGCTGGCCTGTTGATGACGATGACACGGGGTATGCTGCGGGCGGAGGTTTTGAACCGCCACTCGCCGTCGAGAATTTTGCAACATTTAAACCGGGTTATGCACGCGGATTTGGAAAATTCCCACCGTTTTGTGACTCTGTTTTATTCGGAGTATGACCCGAAAACTCGCGTTTTGTGTTACAGCAATGCTGCTCACCACCCGCCTTTGCTGTGGCAAGCTGCAACTAATTCGATTCTTCAGCTTGATACTTTGGAGGGAATGTTAATTGGCCTGGATGCTGATTCGCATTACCAAGAAGCTCAAGTGCAATTGCAGCCCGGAGATACTATTATTTATTACACAGACGGATTTACCGATGCTTCTAATCAAAGGGGCGATCGGTTTGATGAGGATAACTTGACCTCGGCTTTTCAGTGGGCCTGTCAAAATTACCAGCAGTCTGAAGAAATTTTGGATTATTTGTTCGATCGCGTTCACCAGTTTATTGGCATCGGCAATCGTAACGAAGATGACATGACACTGGTTGTACTGAGGGTAACACCTTTAGCAGGAGAAAATCACCATGATAGTTAATTTAATGCCGGAAATTACTGCTGGATTAACCAGTTCGATAAATTGGAACGATGTCGCTCACGTGGTAGTTTTGAAATCTCATTTGAGTTCGACGGTGGTTTTGGCTCAAAGCTACGAAATTTTTACGAATTTCCAGAAAGCTTGGAACAATTTTGTTTCGACTGGTCAAATAGGAGCTTTTTTTATAGGTATTTTTGTTGGCTGGTTCTTTAAAGGGATTTTTCGTTAGAGTTATTGTCGAACAAGGTATCGGTAAAGGATTTAAAAGGTTTGTAGCCCCAACTTCACTTCTTTCTGATGCAGCAAAAGTTTCACAATTTTGTAGTCAAGACTTCAGTTTTTTGGGGTCAAAAGATGTATAAAAACTTTGTAGTCAGGACTTGAGTTTTTTCTTACAGAATTTGGGAGGGAGGACTAAAGTCTTTACTACAAACCGGAGGAAGGACTAAAGTCTTTGCTACAAATCGGTTTTTCTAGACTTCTGCAACAGAGATATAATCTAGTTTTAGCTTGAGTAATGACAACACAACAAAAAACTTGGAGTCAAAGATTTGAATCGGCGCTGCACCCGGCGATCGCCCGATTCAATGCTAGTATTGGCTTCGATATTGAATTGATTGAGTATGACTTGACGGGTTCTGTCGCTCACGCTAAAATGCTGGCAAAAACG
This sequence comes from Microcoleus sp. AT3-D2, assembly GCF_036705715.1. NCBI lineage: Bacteria > Bacillati > Cyanobacteriota > Cyanophyceae > Oscillatoriales > Microcoleaceae > Microcoleus > Microcoleus sp. AT3-D2. Next base: position 7,577 of record NZ_JAUBVE010000073.1, read on the forward strand.
GGGATTATTTCCGCAGCAGAAGGCGAACAGTTAGTCAATGGTTTGGAACAGATCCGCCGGGAATACCACCAAGGACTTTTTGTTCCGGGAGTTGATGCAGAAGACGTTCACTTCGCTGTAGAGAAGCGGCTGACGGATATCGTGGGGGATGCGGGGAAAAAGTTGCACACCGCCCGATCGCGCAACGACCAAGCCGGTACTGATACTCGGTTGTATTTGCGCGATCGCATCGCCGAAATTCGCGAGCAATTGCGGGGATTTCAAGGGGTTTTGCTCGATCTTGCCGATCGTAACGTAGAAACTTTAATTCCCGGTTACACTCATTTGCAGCGGGCTCAGCCGATCAGTTTGGCTCATTACCTGTTAGCTTATTTTGAAATGACCGATCGCGATTGGGAACGTCTCGGCGATATCTGCAAGCGGGTGAATGTTTCGCCTTTGGGTTGTGGCGCGCTGGCGGGGACGACTTTCCCAATAGACCGACATTATACGGCAGAACTATTGCATTTTGACAAGGTTTATGCTAATAGCTTAGATGGAGTGAGCGATCGAGATTTTGCGATCGAATTTCTCGCTGCAGCCAGCTTGATTATGGTACACCTGAGCCGCTTGTCAGAAGAAATGATTTTGTGGTCTTCTCACGAATTTGGATTTATTACGCTCAAAGATAGCTGCGCTACGGGTTCTAGCATCATGCCCCAGAAAAAAAATCCCGACGTGCCGGAGTTGGTGCGGGGCAAAGCGGGGCGGGTGTTCGGTAACTTGCAAGCCTTGTTGGTAGTAGTGAAGGGACTTCCTTTGGCCTACAACAAAGATTTACAAGAAGATAAAGAGGCTTTGTTTGATACCGTAAGAACGGTACAGGGTTGCTTGGAAGCAATGACCATTTTGTTGCGCGAAGGAATCGAGTTTAATGGCTCACGCCTCGCCGCGGCAGTTACGGAAGACTTTTCTAACGCTACAGACGTAGCAGACTACTTGGCTGCCAAAGGCGTTCCCTTCCGGGAAGCTTACAACCTTGTCGGCAAAGTCGTTAAAACTTGCCTTTCGGGGGGCAAACTCCTCAAAGATTTGACACTTGAGGAGTGGAAAGACTTGCACCCAGCCTTTGAGACAGACATTTACAGCGCGATCGCACCTCAGCAAGTGGTGGCGGCTCGCAATAGTTACGGGGGTACCGGGTTTGAACAAGTGAGAAAATCACTTATCGCTGCGCGCGATCGACTCGCCTAAACATCTCGCCTAAACATCGTTGAATTATTGGACAAATTCCCGCTGGCTATCTTTCCTTAGAACGATCGTGTTGTCCACTCTGGTTCTAAGTTCGGCAGATAGCCTGACTCAATTAATCTTCAGCAGCAGCCATGTCTTTGTCTCTGCCGCCACCGCTCATGGCGCCCATCCCACCGCCGTTACCGCCGTCAAATCGTCTTCTCTTGTTGGAGAACATATCTTGATTTCTCCGCTTGCGAAACTTGCGAGCGTATGCTTGATTTCGTTGTGCCTTTTCTTTCTTGAGATTGCGGCGCTTAGCCATTCTGACCTCACTAATAAACATTGACAGTCCCCGGCCTTTCACGCACGGGGATTCTTAAGTTTGACACTCTGTGCACTCTTGGTGACTGAGATTCTTGGTTCAGCGAAGTCACTTGCTTGTGACAGGATTTCTCCAGCCAAAATATAGGTGTCTTCTCCCCAAGCGTAAATTCCGGTATGCCCTACCGTACTCGATCAGTTCTCTTTCTGTAGCTACGTTTTGTTCAAATTTAGCTTTCGTGACGCTCCCACAACAATCGCAAGCGATATGGTTTAGGCTTCTGAGTCCTGTTAAGGAGATCGAGAACTTCCTTCAAGGTACTCCAATCGTTTCCCTCTACGGCGTTTTAAAGTAGTGAGGAACACGTCGGGCCCCACTGATATTATAAAAGGAATTCGTTCGTCTCGTTGTCCACCCCTCCACGGCTCCAAGCTATGCTTATGAGATTATGAACGGGTGGAATCAGGAGTTTGACGCGCCTTTGATCCCACACTAACCTTTGATCGGTATAGTGTGGGGATTCCTGTCTGCCTAGCTAAACCGCAACACCGTTAGGTGTGACTACGCACTCAACTAATCCAGTTAAGTTTTTACGTTGGCTAGTTATACTCAATTTTAGACAGATGACAATCATAGCACACCCGGTACAAGACCCCGAAAAAAGAACACCGGGATTCAAGTCGCTGGGAATCTGGGTGCGATCGGCACGCAATGTTTTCGATCTTCCAGAATATTTCCATAAGCTCTTGACAAAATACGACAATTGACATCCACCCCGGCGTAAACGCACGGGGATTCCTAAGACTCACGACTTAGGTTTCTGCTTCCGTCCCTTACGGGGTGTCGCACCAGCCTTAACAGATTTACTCTGTTCAGGTCTTACAGTCGCTCCACAGACTGACACGGCAAGCCCTGCCGCCAAAATATTTTTTGCCGCATTAATATCTCGGTCATGGCGCGTCCCGCAATTAGGACAATCCCATTCCCGGATATTTAACGGCATCTTGTCAACGATGTGTCCGCAATTACCACACCGTTTTGAACTCGGAAACCAGCGATCAATCTTAATTAAAGTACGATCGTACCAATCGCACTTGTAGTCAAGTTGTCTGACTAATTCCCCCCAACTTGCATCACTTATAGAAGCGGCAAGTTTGGGATTTTTAACCATATTCTTCACAGCTAAGTCTTCTACGGCGATGGTTTGGTTTTCACGCACCAACCGCGTTGTTAACTTGTGAAGATTATCTTTGCTTGCATCAGTAATTTCTTGATGCACTTTCGCTACTTTGAGTCGTGCTTTGTCACGGTTGTTTGACCCTTTTTGTTTGCGACTTAAAGATTTTTGCGCTTTTCTAAGATTGCGATACTTTGCCTTGAATCCTTTGGGATTGGCAATCTTTTCGCCAGTGCTTAGAGTGAGCAAGCTTGTAACTCCCAGGTCGATACCGACTTGATTATCTGTTTTGGGTAATGCTTCAATTTCAACATCTACCAGCAGAGAAACTGACCACCTACCTGATGGTGCAAGCTTTACTGTAATGCTTGATGGTCGGCAACCATCAGGTAGTGTCCGACTCCAACGAATGGGTAACGCTTCTGTGCTTTTTGCTAGGTAGACTTGTCCATCTTTGAACTTAAATGCTGACTTGGTAAATTCTGCACTACCACCGTTGCGTTTCTTTTTGAAGTTAGGATATTGTGCCCGCCCATCAAAAAAGTTGGTATAAGCCGTTTGTAAATGTCTCAAGCATTGCTGTAATGGCACACAGCTAACTTGGTTCAGAAAATCTAGTTCTTCGGTTTTCTTCCATTCGGTTAACATTGAAGAAGTCTCAGCATAGCCTACCCGTTTCTGTTCTGCGTACCAAGCTTCCGTTCTTGTGGCTAAAGCACGGTTGTAGACCAAACGAACACAACCCAAAGTACGTCGCAACAAACTTTCTTGTTCCGGCGTTGGGTAGAATCGATAGCTGAAGGCTTTTAGTGTCATGCTGACCTTAAGTACGCTGTTTCACATACTAGCACGTCTTGTGTGAAATGGTAGAGCTTAACAAAAATTCATGTAAAGCCGTCCTAAAAGGACGGGGTTTGGGCCCTCCGCTTCGCTCCACCCATTTTTTTTGATGACTATTAATCCCGGTGACGTAGCTCCTGTCTTCAGCCTGCCCGACGCGCAAGGCAAGGTCGTCAGCCTTGCAGATTTTCGAGGGCGACGAGTTGTACTTTACTTTTATCCTCGGGACAATACCCCAGGCTGTACTAAAGAAGCTTGCGGCTTTCGCGACATTTACTCAGACTACGAGTCGCGCAATATTTCAGTCCTCGGCGTCAGTACAGACGGGGCCGGGGCCCACGCCAAGTTTGCAGCTAAATATCAACTGCCTTTTCCCTTGCTGTGCGACTTAAACGCCGAAGTTGCTACCGCCTACGGCTGTTACGGACTCAAAAAATTTATGGGAAAAGAATTTATGGGAATTACTCGATCGACCTTCGCGATCGACCCTGATGGTAGGATTGAAAAGGTTTATCGGAAAGTCAAAGCAGAAACTCACGCAGCCGAGATATTAGCAGACTTGCCAGACCTCTCGCCTGAATGAAAAATTAAAAATTAAGACTTTTGAGCTGCCAGCTAACAAACCTGAAATTACTTTCCCCTAAACAAGCTTTTGAGTTTATGCGTCGATTGTGGCAAATTGGACAAACTGTGCTGGGGCTGATTTTTCGACATCCCATCACTGGTACTGCCGTGATTCCCATATTGCCTGACGGGCGAATTGTGTTAATTCGCCGCCGCGACAACGGTCGCTGGGCACTGCCGGGAGGTATGGTGGATTGGGGAGAGGATATTCCGACGACAGTGCGCCGGGAATTAGCGGAGGAAACAGGACTCGATTTAGTCAAAATCCGCCGCTTGGTGGGTGTTTATTCGGCTGCCGATCGAGATCCTCGCCTGCACTCGATTTGTATCGTGGTGGCAGCAGAGGTAGAGGGAAAGATGCAAGTTCAGGATACGCTTGAAGTCAGCGAGGTTGAGGCTTTTTTGCCCGCATCGCTGCCGGAGGGCGCACTCAGCCACGATAACGACCAACACTTACAGGACTATTTTCAAGGCCTAACAACTTTGGCGTAAATCGGCGGGGCATCCAAATTTGAGAAAAGTCGGAAATTACCTCGCTGTCAAAAGTTGTCTGTTATAAATGTGGAATTAATTTTCACTGTTTTCCTACTTTTATTCACAATCTCTGAACATTAAATTAATCATCTTTTTATTACTAAATATTTAACCGGATGTACTCACCGCTACGCAATTCTCGGGTCAAACTCTCTGTAGGGCAAATCTTTTGGCACGAAGTCGGTCAAGGCCCGAATTTAGTATTTTTGCACGGTTCTTGGCACGACAGCAGTCAGTGGCTGAGGACGATCGAACATTTGAGCCCCTACTACCACTGCTTCGCACCGGATTTGCTGGGGTTTGGCGACTCGGAACGCCCGAATCTTCATTATTCGATCGACTTGGAAGTAGAATGTCTCGCCCAATACCTCGATACTTTGAAGTTGCGACAGGTTTATTTAATCGCTCACTCTGTGGGCGGCTGGGTGGCTACCAGCTACGCTATCAAATATCCCGATCGAGTTCAGGGTTTGGTGTTGTTGGCCCCAGAAGGCGTCAAGGTTGGCAACCGACGGGCGCGCTGGCAGACGGCTAGCTGGCTGATCGGCCAACCTCCGCTGGCTGTCTGGTGGCTGCGATCGATCTATCCAATTGCTAAGTTGCTGGGTAGCCAAAACAAGATTGACGGATTGCTAAAGTTCAGACAGCAGTTGATGGAGTCCCCAGTTGCCGTGCAGTTGCTGTTCGGGCGGCGGCGGGCTGAAATTACAGCGGAATTAGTTGATGAGAATTTACCTTTGCTGAAAGCGCGTGTTTTGCTGTTGCACGGTTCTGAAGATACTCCCGCAGCTTTGTCTCTGTGTCAATCCTATGCTGCTCTGGCTCCTAATGCCGAACTACAATTAGTCAGTCCGGGGGAAAGCAATTTGCCGCAGGAAGTCCCGGATGTTGTTGCTAACTATATTCGCGAGTTTGCTAGGTGAATTGGGAATTGGGAATTGGGAATTGGGAATTGGTCATTGGTCATTGGTCATTGATAAAATGACAACTGACAACAGTCAACAGTCAACAGTCAACAGTCAACAGTCAACAGTCAACAGTCAACAGACTAATTCCCCAAAAAATGGCTTCGGGTGCGTCAATTACTGCGGAAGCTGTATCTGGAAAAGCTGAGGTGAGATATTGTAATAGCAAAGTGCGATCGCCCCCCGTGGTCGCAATTTTGCTATCAGGAAACAAACCCCGCCAATCTTCAATAAAATCCCTAACTCCTGCCACCGTCGCATACACAACTCCGCTTTGAATTGCCCCAGCAGTATCTTTCGCCCAGCGGTGCGGGAGATTTTGTGGTAAAGTGACTAAGGGTAAGGCAGCGGTTTTTTTACCGAGCGACGATAACTGCAAACCCAAACCTGGTAAGATTGCCCCCCCAACTAAATACCTATTGACATCAGCCCCAGTAAATGTTAAAGCTGTACCAGCATCTATAAGTAAAACAGGCCAACCCAATTGGTTGCCAGCGCCCAGTACAGCCAAAGCTCTGTCAATTCCCAGGGTAGGATAGATTCCCCCGATCGGCAACTGGTCTAAAGTAATAATTCGGACATCTGGATAACTCTGCCAAATTGCTGTTTGCTGGGGAACTACTGAAGCCAAAATTAGAGGCAGTGGCACGAAAGAAAGTGTGTGAGGATTAGAAAAAGCGGGAGTAGCAGGAAGACAAAGGAGATTTTGAGCAGATATTTCCTCGATCGACCTCATTACTGTTTGCACCAAATATTCTGCCTTTTCCTGCTCCGAGAGCGGGGAAACAGTATCAGCATTGAGATGCTCTGTATCCCATGTTTTCTTCAGAGTTTTGCCCACAAATAATCCCCAGTGCAGTCGGGAATTGCCGATCGCTAAAGCTATATTAATCTGGCCTTTACCTTTCCATCCAGAAGTAATGTTATCGGTGCTTGCTGGCGAACGAAAATTGTCGGGAATTGAATTTTCCATGTTGATCGAGTCGGCGCAAACATTGAACTAAAGATAGATTTTAGATTAATTTTACGCTTAACCGGGCGGTTAACTCTATTTGACATCTGACCAAGTTCCATGCAGCGCACCAATTAGTATTGTGGGCGGCAGAGCGCATACTTGCTAAATATAAATATTTGTAAAGCAAATAATTGCTTTGCTCATGCTGCATCCTTTATAATGTCTTAAGATATTCCAAAAGTCCTGGTAGCTGCGATGGGGCTGTTGGCGGGGTAAGCACAGGTTTATAAAACCAGACTCAATCAAAATACTGTACAACTGCTGAGTAAATATGTCTTTAAAAATACAAGAACACGAAAACCCCTGGCACAGAGTAACTTCGCGGTTGCCTGAATCTGAAAACTGGATGCAGGAAGAAAGTCTTTCGCTGCCGGAAGTAGACCAACAAAAAGCCCTAATCGTGCAGATGCAGCAGCAAGTTCAGTTATCAAACTTGCTGAACCAAATTAATAACGAAATTCGCAGTACACTCGACATAGAAGAAATTTTGACATCGGCCTGCCGATTGCTGGGGCAAGCGTTACAGTGCAGCCGCGTGAGCATTTTAGTCAAAGAATCAAATACAGAAAAAACTTTAGTCACGCGCGGAGAGTACAACGCGGGAGACTATCCGATCCAACTGGGAATGAAAGTACCGATGACTGACAATCCGCATTTGGCTGCAGTCGTGTCTCAGCAAGAGTCCCTAGCTGTGACGAAGTTTGTCGATTTTCCGGGATTGAACCCACAAACCAGAAAAATTGCCGAAGCTTTGGAGATTAAGTCAATGCTGGCAGTAGCTACTCGCTATCAAGGTGAAGTGAATGGCATAATTGGCTTGCATCAGTGCGATCGCGAACGGGAATGGACTGATTGGGAAAGGCAGCTTTTAGAAGGGGTAGGATCGCAATTGGCGATCGCGATCAATCAAGCCAAACTCTATAGCAAAACCCGGCGCCAGGCCGAACGAGAATCGCTGCTACGGCTGATCGGCAACCAAATTCGCAGTACCCTGGATCTGGGAACTATTCTGGAAACAGCGGTGAGGGAAGTCCGCCAAATGTTGCAGTGCGATCGAGTAATTATCTATCAGTTTCAAGACAACTGGCAAGGAAAAGTTGTTGTTGAAAACATGACTGTTCCTTGGCCTTCAATTTTAGGAGATATGGGGGCTGATAAGTGTTTCCGGGGAGATTACGCCGATCTTTACCAGCAAGGGCGAGTCAAAGCAATTAATGATATTTTTAATGCTGGTTTAGAGCCTTGTCACGTCGATTTCTTAGACCGTTTGCAGGTAAAAGCTAATCTGATTGTGCCGATAGTTACATCAAGAACTGAAGAAAATACCTCCGACACAGCCGGAAGCTATAATCCTAAATTTCCAGGTAGGCTGTGGGGTTTGCTGATTGCTCACGAGTGCCGGGATACCCGCAATTGGCAGCGGCAAGAAATGGAGTTGCTATCCCAGATAGCCAACCAAATGGCGATCGCCATTCAGCAAGCAGAACTTTACAGCCAAGTCCAAGATGCTGCGGTAAAATCTCAAGCTCAAACCCAGCAGTTGCAGGCTGCATTAGAAGAATTGCGATCGGCGCAGCAGCAATTGATTCAAAGCGAAAAAATGTCAGGTTTGGGGCAAATGGTAGCGGGAATTGCTCATGAAATTAACAACGCCAACAATTTCATCCACGCTAACTTGTTTCACGCTCAAGAATACTTTAAAGCGTTGAACCAAGCTCTAGAACTGTCAGGAAATGCCTGCCCGGAAGCAGCAGAAGCAATTGTCAGAATCAATGAAGAACTAGAACTCGATTACATTCGAGAAGACTTTGGTAAACTGCTCAATTCAATGCGGGAAGGCAGCGGGAGGATTCGCTCGATCGTGATGACGCTGCGAAATTTTTCTCGTTTAGACCACGCTGAATTAAAACCAGTAGATTTGAATGAAGGTTTAGAAAGCAGTTTCTTGATGCTGCAAAATAAGCTAAAAACCCATATCAAAATAGACAAGCAATACGGCAGTTTGCCGCCCGTCCAATGTCATGCCAGTCAAATCAACCAAGTATTTTATAATTTGATTGACAATGCTTTAGATGCGCTCCAGTCAACGAGCAAACCGGGAGAATTAACCATCCGCAGTTGGCAAAGCGAGCCGGACTGGGTAACAATCTCTGTCCGCGACACGGGAACTGGCATTCCTGCGGAAATTCAAGACAAGATTTTTGACCCGTTTTTTACTACTAAACCTGTGGGTAAAGGTACGGGTTTAGGACTTTCAGTGTGCTATCAGGTAATTGTTCAAGCTCACGGTGGCAAGCTGAGTTGCGTCAGTCAGGTTGGCGAAGGAAGTGAGTTTATTGTAGAGTTGCCCCTGACAAATCAGAGGAGGGTAAGTGCATAATTCCTGCTTTAGTCAGATTAATGCCCAATGCCCAATCCCCCATGCCCAATTCCCCATGCCCGTGGATTTATAAGTAATTAACCCGGCTTGATATTAATTGTCAACTTGCTGCTGGTAGGCGTAATATACAGCCTCTAAAAAGAGATTAGCATCAACTTTTGTCGGCAGTTTTCCCAAACCAATGATTTCTTTAACCTGAGTAGCCAGTTGTTTGCTCAATTCATTTCTGGCATTAGGTATCATAGCTTCGCGCCGCTGCAAATACTCTCGAACTACAGCAAAATCTTCTGGCAGTAAGCGGGAGATATCGGTATCGATCAGCAATTTTTTTGCCAGGGATTGAGCCGATGTTGATACTTTCAATGCAGTAGTTGTCAGAGGTTGTTCTTCTTGAATTACCAGGGTGCCGGCTACCAAATCTCCTAAACGTTTTTCCCGCTGGCTGAACACTATAAAAAATACCCCTATAAAAAATAAGTCGTCAAAAGGCCGGATCAAAGCCCGCAGTGTTGATTGCTGAAGCCTGACTGGACGGCCGTCATCCCTAATTACTCGGATTTTGACACGACGCTTGCCTGGTGTTTGACCAGACCACACCGTTTCATAAAATACAAAGTAACCTACATAAATGAAAAAACCAATTAATGCCTGAACTGCTATCAACCAGAGTTCTAAGCCATTGGTACTTCCTAGCAACTTTGCGATCGTCTCCAGCAACACTGAATTAAATATCAGCGCACCTAATAGAAACACTAATATCATCAAACCCAAAATGATATAGTCTATCAGCAATGCGTATGCTCGGTTGCCAATTCCCGCTAAGGTAAATTCGAGTTCTACACTTTCGGGAGTGTGGAGAGTGAAGCGATTAAAAAGTGGCATAAATTTGAGCAAATTTTATGTTTTGACAGAGGCTGAATTAGCGATCGCGCATTTGCAAACCTAAACCTTCTTTGCGGCTGCGGAGGTCGTAGTAGATAATGGCTTTCATAGCCTGCCAAAAAGGAGCCACAAGCGCACCGCTGCCAAAGCTCAATACCAAAATCATAAGATAATAAACTAAGTAAAATATACCAGATTCTGCGCCCAAGACTTTACTTAAAACAACTTGAACGATCACAGTAAGTATCTGCACAACAATCGTGATCGGGAGTGAAACCAAAATGCCCACAAAAACTATCCACTGAATGCGTCCCACCGACCCCTTAGTTAACTCCCAACTGCGACCGATTGCTGAACTAGCGTCTATATTATTTTCGATCGCCAGCGGCACTTCAATAATCAGCAAGCGAGATAAAATTCGGATATATATAATTAAGAAAGCAATGACTGCAACTACCAGGAAAGCTGCAGCAAGTGTGAAATTTTGCCCAAAGAGCGCACCAGCACCCATTCCCACAAAGAACATCGCGATCCCGCCTACGAAGGATACCCCAAGGTAAATCAAAAATGTTAATATACCCGCCCATAAAAAACTCCACATCCGAGGATTCACCTCACGGCGAGCATCACTGACAGTCTCTGGATTTTCCCTAACTTCACCGAAAGCCACACGAGAAATGAGCGCTGCGATCGCAGAATATTTAGCCCAACCGTAAATCGGAACTAACAACCACAGATAAGCTGTTAACGCCAAACCAAAATATGACTTAAAATGGTCGCGATAAATCCGCAAGCTAGCACTAACAACATTACCGACGCTCAAGGGGCCTGTTTGTCCAGAAGAACTAAGATTTTTAGGCATGACTGGATGGGTATAATTGTGTACGGCAGAAAATTTACAACTATCTTAAGCTATATCTAATAGAACTTAGAGAAAACTTTATGAATATTCAACGTTGGATCGCGCGGCGGGAACCCGACTGGAAACGGTTGGACACTCTTTTACAGCAAGTGGAAAAAAAGGGGCTAAAGTCCTTACCTGCGTCTGAAATCAGGGAATTAGCGAGTTTGTACCGTTCTGTTTCGGCGGATTTGGCTAGGGCGAGGACAAATGAAGTCGGTAATATTTTGTTACAAGATTTGCAAAGGTTAACTTCTCGTGGCTACACCCAAATTTACCAAGGTTCGCGCCGCCAAGATTGGGAAGCTATGGTGGAGTTTTGTCGCTGGGGTTTTCCGGCTACGGTACAGGAGACGTTTGGTTATACGGCGACTGCGACGGGTATTTTTTTAGTAATGGCGTTAATTGCTTGGTGGTTTGCTTGGCAAGATCCGGCGTTTTTGTCCCTAGCAGTTCCTGGACATTTGATTAAAATGGTACGCGATGACGGGAAATTGTGGATGGGTTCAATTGTGGGAATCGAACCTTTAGCTTCTAGCGGTATTATGACTAACAATCTATCCGTATGTTTTGCTGCTGTTGGGGGAGGGATAGTTGGCGGTCTTTACACTGTTTATATTATGGCATTTAATGGAGTGATCATCGGCGCGATCGCCAGTTTAGTAGCTCAACACAATTTAGCTTACCCTTTTTGGGCCTTTGTATTTCCTCACGGTTCCCTGGAATTGCCAGCGATTTTTTTAGCTGGCGGCGCTGGTTTAATCATCGCCAGGGCTATCTTTTTTCCTGGCAAATATCGCCGTGCTGATGCCATGAAGTTTTACGGTACTCAAGCTGCACAATTGCTATTTGGGATTGTGCCGATGCTGGTAATTGCTGGTACGATCGAGGGTTTTTTCTCGCCAAATCCGGCAATTCCCGATCCGTTGAAGTATTTGGCTGGGATCGGGTTGTTTGCGCTGTTGGTGATGTATTGCAGTAAAAGGCGATCGGCTGAAGTTCCTAGTCATATCATGTCCAGTTGATTCGTGCTTGTATGCGCGGGGCGGGTTTATGAAACTGTTGGCTTTTAGATCGACAATACTGGCGAACCCGCCCCTACGAGACCTTGAATTATATAATATCGAGCCAAGTAATCAATTAAAATCATGACTCTTACTAACATCCGCTTTCCCAAAGAAAATCCTTTTTATCTAATCAAGGTTCGGCATATATTGGGATGGTGGTTTTTATTAAGTAGGGGCATTTACTTTCAGATAGCAATAATTAGCTCACGTGGGATGCTGTTTGATGGTACACAACCATTAGTTTATCAAATAGTTCCAGTTTATTTATCGATTTTGATACTGGGTTTGGTGTGGCGACAATGCAGGCTAGCGGGAATTGAAATTAAATATCTGGTTGGTAAAGTTCCCGATCGCTACCAATGGTTGCCCTTAGTAGGTCTGGCGATCGCTACCGTGGTTTTTTCCCTAAGTGTATTCCAAATTTTTTATTATTTTTTGTCTTTTATTGTACCTTTCTTTGTTCTAGAAATACTTAATGACGAAAGAAATAGCAGTATTTTAATTACAGCTTCAGAAACCTTTTCTCCTGCACTGTACTACTTAATTTTCGCTATAGGCTGTGCAATACAACCCATATTCTCTGCCTTTGTTTGGATAAGTATTATTCTACAAAGATGGGCTGTAAAATGGGGAAACATCCCAGCAATAATAGCTGTTTGTCTGCTGTATATAACTTTTGACTATCAGTATTTTATCTCTATAATTATTTCGTTCTTAATCCACATAATTTTGTATACAAAAAACCGTAGCTTACTTATAGTAATATTTTTTTCTGCCTTGGAAAGCCTTAGTTTTACAATGTGGAATTTAGTATTTGTTGGCAATCAAACAGGAAACGTTCTAGATGTATTTCGATCGCAAATACAGCTAGGCGTCTTGTTTTTTGCTTTGTCAGCCCCTTGGGTAATCGGTTTTATCTACAAAAACTGGTCGGTTCTCAAAGGGCCTTTACCTTACTTTGCGAATGCTTCGGAAGCTGAAAAAATCAAAGCTGATTCCGAGACTTAAGTTGCAGATATCTGTCAACCAATTGCTCGCTAATTTGATTGGCTGGCGCATCCAAAACCAAAACTCCTTTTTGTTTCAACTGTGCAAAAGCTACCTGACGCTGTGCTAGTAAATCTAAAGCGACAGCACGATTATAAGCAGGTGTAATTTCCACGGTGGAAGTGTGAGCGATTTTGTCAACTAGAGGGTCGCGCAAAGTTACGCAAAAAGGCAAATAACGAGGTGCTAAACGCGCTAAAGCGGAAAGCATTTCTGTAGAAGCTGTGACATCTACTAAATCAGTAATTAGCACTACTAATGCACGGCGAGTTTGTTGGCTTACTAATTTAGTTACAGCACCAACATAGTCTGGTTCTAACAAAACTGGCTGAATTGGCGCAAGGCGTTCAATTAATTTAGAGTGTTGATGTTGACTGCGTTCCGGGGGTATCCAAGTCGTGATTTCTCGATCGAACACACCGACTCCCACGCGATCGCCCCGATTTAGTCCAGCCAAGGCTAAAGACAGCGCTGCATTCACTCCCCAGTCAAAGCGCTTCAAACCCTGCACTCGCGCCGTCATCAGCCGTCCCCTGTCGAGTAAAATAATCAAAGTTTGCTCTTTTTCTGGTTCTAAAACTCTGATTAAAGGGCGCGATCGCCTTGCAGTAGCCTTCCAATCAATTAAGCGAGGATCGTCACCAATACCATATTCCCGCAGTTCGGCAAATTCAGTTCCCATGCCGAGTTTTTGTAACCGCCGCATTGTGCCGCTATTTTCCAATGTTAGCCGAATAGAGAGTTCTTTCAACATCACTAAATCGGGATAAACGGCAACTTGTTCACTAGCAGGTATTGTCCAGTCGTGCCATGCTAAACCCCAATTTCCCAACTGCCGCACCTGAATATCTCCCCACTTATATTGTCCGCGATTTGACGGGCGGATTGTATAAGTTAATTCCTCATCGCTGTTAGGATTGAGGTCTGCTTCCAGCATCTGTTGAGAGACATCAAACTCTAGCGGATAGGAGTCGCGCAGACGAATTTTAGCTGTTTGATTTGCAGATCGCACTGACAGTAAAACCGGATTGTCTCGCCCAATCGAAAGTCTCTGCAACGGATGGCGTTTCACTTGCACCCGATGAGATTTGACGCGCAGTGCGTCGGTAATGGCTAGACCTACAATTAAACAGTCAAATAGCAAAGTGCCGATAATACTTGTCTGCTGATTTACCAGCATAGCAAGCAAAAGGGCGATCGGAATGGCGATCGCTAACAGGAAATAAAGGCGAAAAGCAGGAATCATTACAATTTCTGATTAAGATACTGGTGTACACAATTCAACGAGAGTTCCGTCTGGACATCTAACATAGGAAACAATCTGACCCCAAGGTTTTTTGAGAGGTTCTTTTAACTCTAATGCACCTGCTGCGATCGCTTGTTGATGTGCCATTTCTACTGAATCAGTGGTAAGTGCTATTTCAACCCCTAAAGGTTTATCCGATGAATCAGCCGAAATATAACCATTTGGGAAATTTGACGCGCCTAGAGAATGTGTAGCAAAAGATAAAGTTGTTTCCCCAGTGTCAAGTTCACCATAATCTCCTGATTCATCAATGAACTTCTTTTTGAACCCAAAAGCCATTTCAAAAAAAGTCAATGAACTTAGTACGTCAGCAACGTAAATAATTGTATATCCGAATTTCACTTGCTTTCTCCCTTTACATGATTTGCAAGTAGCTTGCGTCGTTCACCTGTATACCTCCACCAAGGCTTAGCTGGTTCGCCATTGAGGAATCTTTTGACAGAAATGAGAGCGTCAAGTACACATGGATCGTGGCGATGTCCCATGACATTAGCAAGTTCGTGAAAGACTTCTAATGGCGATCGCGTTTTAAGTTGATCTGGTTGCTCAATACCAATGCTTCGCAAATCCGCACTCATTGATTTCCCAATGTTTGGGAGGTCTTCAAGCTTCTTGACTTCGTTTAGAGACTTCTTCATACTTTTGGTGTGGTATTTTTGAACTCAATTACTACAATACTTGCGTAATAAAGATTTTTTGTCAGGAATTCGATTCCTCCAAACGAAACGTAAACATAACATGATCGCTCGGTGTTTCTGGATTACCAACAGCCGAATACAGATTCATCGCTGCTGTATTTTCGCGATCGGTAAGCACCCAAGCTTCTGTACAACCCAACTCACGAGCGACCTCAAATACTGCATTCATCAAACGCTTCCCCAAACCTTGCCGACGATGAGTTTCTGCTACGCTAACCTCGTTAATCCACAGTTCGGGACGTGCCTTGTCGGGATGAACATAATGAACTGCTGAGACAAAGCCGACAACTCGATCGTCATCGATTGCAACAGCCAGATGGTGGCGCGAGTCCGTCAAAAATTCTTCAGTACGTGGGATATTGATAGAGTTGTCAAAGACATCGGGATCGACATTCTTGAGAATGTCTACATCATTCTGATCCAGAATTTTGATTGCAATGGTCATAGTTATATTTCTGTTTACCTCGGTACAGCAACTTGTTTTAATACCGAAGCAATTACCGCATCAATTTGCAAACCATCTAGCAGCGATTCTGGTTTGAGAATCAGACGGTGACGCAAAAGCGGCAGTGCGATCGCCTTGACATCATCAGGAGTAGTATAATCCCTGCCGGCTAGCCAAGCGTGAGCTTTACTACTTTGCAACCAAGCTACTGCCGATCGCGGAGAAGCACCCAATGCCAAATCGGGATGTTTTCGCGTATTGTGTACCAAAGCTAGCACGTAATCGAGCACTTTCTCTTCTACTTTGACAGTTTGTACTGCTTGACGGGCGCTAATTATTTGCTCTACCGTTGCTAAAGATTTTATCCTAGCTAAATCGAGGCGTTTAGCGCGAAATCCTGCCTCTGCGTTCAGCAACATTTGCTTTTCGGCGGCTGCATCGGGATAGTCAACCACAAGTTTAAATAAAAATCGGTCTAACTGAGCTTCTGGTAGCGGATAAGTGCCTTCAAATTCTAGGGAATTTTGAGTGGCGATCGTCCAAAATAATTCTGGCAGAGCTAAAGTTTCACCGTCTAACGTTACCTGCTGTTCTTCCATTGCTTCTAGCAGTGCTGACTGGGTTTTCGGAGGCGTGCGATTAATTTCATCCGCCAGCAAAACTTCAGTAAACACAGGCCCTTTTTTCAGGGTAAAACTGTGGCTTTCAAAATCAAAAATATTCGTTCCCAAGATATCCGACGGTAAAATATCCGGCGTTAGTTGAATACGACGAAAATCTGCTTGAATCAATTGGGCGATCGCTTTTACAAGTAGAGTTTTCCCGGTTCCAGGGACTCCCTCAACAATCACGTGACCGCCGCTCAAAAGTGCCACTAGCAAGTGCTGTACAGTGGAAGATTGACCCACAACTATTTTGTCCAGTGCTTGGCTGAGGCGTTTAAAAATCGAGTTTGTTTCGCTCATTTTAGATTTTTCCTGTCAGAGGGGAGATGTTGACGGATCTGCTGCCATTTACCCAACCACGCTAGCAAATCTGAATCGCTGATTCGGCGTTTATCAGATGGCGAGGGCAGAAGTTCTGACAATTCTGCCGCTTTTCGCCCTGTTTGCTCAACCCAAGCATTTGTTACGGTTTCACTTTCCAGCGATGCCTGTCCCAATAATAATGCTTTTTGCAGTTGTAACTGTTCTTCTTTTCCGATAATTTCTACCGCAAAATCAGTGCTGTTTGCTTTGTGCAAAACACCCGCTAATGCTTGAATGTAAGCTTCGCTGTTGTCAACCTGCGGCCCTGATATAGTTACAGGCTGTCCAAACCTGTTCCACCCGGCAAAAATAGCAACGAGTAAAATAATTGTACCCTGGATCAAAACGGGGAATAGAGGAGTTTTAGCTAAATAAGTGAATAAATTTCCCTCGTATTCGCGTTCAATAACTTCGGCATCTTTGTAGCCGTGAATGTATTCGTCTACCCAGACTTTATTGAGGAGTTTACTCGTTTGCTGGCTTTGCGGGTTGCTCGAATTTTGGATTAATTTCACTGCTAGAGCCTGCTCGGCACCTTCTATTTCTCGTTCTCCACCTTCTACTTGAGTAACCAGCCCTGCTAAAAATTCATAATTACCTGGAAAATCCTGATAAGCATTAGCAGCTAAATGGGAGGTGCTGGCAAAATAAACTGTTCCCTTTCCCACTGGTTTTTTCCAAACAATTGCCCCAAATTGATCCTCTAAAACTTGTTTTTTGGCGCTGGGATATCTCCGCCCAGTGTCAATCTTTATTTCCCCGGCTGAAGCTGGGTGCAAGCTACTAAAAGGTGCTTGTGTCACCGGGGCGCGAACTCCCAAAATTACCAAAATATTGCCCTCTTCCACCCACCTTTTCTCGGTCTCAGGCACAACTTCTGGTATCAAGCTACTATAGATACGTAAAAGTGTACTAGGCGGTTTGGCATCTTGGTTTTTAGCAAAGTCTTCAAAAGGTTTTTGCCAGCGCTGAACCTCGGTTCCCCGTTTTGACATAAAAGCATACCATGCTCCGTAGCCGTCCGGCGCTCTATTATAAGTAGAACCGCTGTTGACTTTGTTGTTAGCAGGAGCAAAGAACAGGGTAACGATCGTTATTGCAGTAATGGCGATCGCTCCCAACAACCATAACCTACGCTTTGACAAGTTCATCGCTCGTTAAGTAAGTAAGTAAGTAAGTAAGTACAAATAAATATAACATGAGGGCGGGTTTTGAATGGATCAACTCACTCCTCATATAGAACCCATTTGAGATATTTTAGCGATCGTCAATCACATTACGGCTCACTAATAAACTTGGTTTTTTACCATCGCATTTTTAAGGAAGTCAGATTTACAGCATATTCCATGTAAATGTAGATCGCGAAAAACCGAATTTCGAGCAACAGAATCAGTAATGATGCGGGAACTGTAAAGGAACCAGGTTTCTGGGGTGTATTTCATAAACGAATACGCTGTAACTTACGCCCGAACCTCAATTTTCAGGAATTCCCAACAGGGTTCTGCTTAGAAATATAAATTTAGAAGTATTTATACTCACGTTTTGTCAATCCAGATTTACTTTTGTCCGCAGAACCAGGTGTACGCTGCCCGTTGGGGGGTGCGGAATGTGGGATTTAAGCTCTCCTCTACAGATGTGGAAAACCCACTCTTTAGAGGGATGAAAAAATTATCGGAAAATCTTCCGGATCGAAGTTATTGATGATGAAAGTAAAGAATAAGCATCTGTATAAGTAGTTGCAAGTAATAATTACACTCAACATTTAATCACGCAGGGGCAATAAAGGCTTCAACTGCTTATTGGGCAAGCATTTTGGCAGCCTAAGCGTTTTTACTTGATTTACCTGCACGTACTTCACGTACTTAATGACGAAATTTTTCTTGCTGTGACCGATCGCTACAAGAAAGCCCAACCTCTGCTTTTCAGTCACTTCTAATCTTTAATTATTCATCATCAAAGGAGAAGCTATGGCTACTTCAATCAATGGTTCTTTGGGTCAAGACACTAATTACAGCAGCATTAGTGACCTGATCGCACAATGGCCTACTGCCGCCCAGAATCAAGGCATCCAACTGTCTGGGATAGCTTTTGATAGCTTTGAAACGAACTACACTAACCCTACTCCCATCAGCAACCTCACGTTAGCAACAAACGAAACCCCTAAAAGCGGGTTGAGCTACGGCGGTACCGGTGGTATTGGTGTCATAGGCTCTTATAGTGGTTGGTTTACCGATGTCAATAAATTGCGGGCGGAAATCAACTATGACCCCAACACCAATCAATCTCAGGCGCTGAAGGTGAAATGGGCAGATAACAAAGACATCACTAGCGCCACGATCGGCCTCAGTGGATTACTTCCCAAATCAAGTTCTACTACAGTGAACGATCAAGGTAATGAAGTTGGTTTGCTGAAACTCTTTAATAATGGGACGGAGGTATCGGCCAGCAATTTTACGATCGCTCGCGTCAACGCTCCTACCCCTCAAAAACTGATCGGTGTGTCTTCAGATGGAGTGACTTTCATTGGCGATAGTGCCGATGGCAATTACACATTCGAGATACAAGCAAATTCCACTAGCGTCGCTTTTGACGAACTGCGGTTCTCCGCCAAAGCCTACGATAGCCCCAGCACCAGTGCCTCCTTAAGCGATAGTTCCGACTACCTAGTGCGGAGTATTCAATATCAAGGCATTGATGTGACGCCAACGCCAACGCCAACGCCGACGCCGACGCCGACTCCTACATCTCCAAGTATCTTCCAGTTCCAGCAACCAAATTACACGGTGGCTGAAGGCGGCGTGGCGACGATTAACGTTACTCGCACCGGTGGCACGGAGGCCACATCGATTAACTACTCTACTCTTGACGGTTCGGCAAGTTCAACAGGCAGTGCACCTGATTACACTGGAACGTCGGCGGGGGTGTTGAATTTTGCTGCGGGGCAAACTACCGCTAGTTTCACCGTGACGGCTTTGAGTGATTTGACATTGGAATCGCCCGAAACGGTGAATTTGGTGCTCTTCGGTGGCAATGTCGGCAGTAGTCCGTCAATTTTGACGATTAATGATGTGGCGACAACTGGGCCGACGCCGACGCCGACGGCGACAACTCCAAGTATCTTCCAGTTCGCCCAACCAAATTACACGGTGGCTGAAGGCGGCGTGGCGACGATTGACGTTACTCGCACCGGTGACACGGCGGCTGCATCGATTAACTACTCTACTCTTGACGGTTCGGCAAGTTCAGCAGGCAGTGCACCTGATTACACTGGAACGTCGGCGGGAGTGTTGAATTTTGCTGCGGGGCAAACTACCGCTAGTTTCACCGTGACGGCTTTGAGTGATTTGACATTGGAATCGCC
>NZ_JAUBVE010000073.1:27483-38207 GCF_036705715.1 Microcoleus sp. AT3-D2
CGAAACGGTGAATTTGGTGCTCTTCGGTGGCAATGTCGGCAGTAGTCCGTCAATTTTGACGATTAATGATGTTGTCGCGCCAACTGGGACGACGGCAACTCCGACGCCGGCGGCGACAACTCCGGCGCCAACGGCCGTTCCAAACTATTTCTTCAGTGCGGCTAATTACAGCGTCAACGAGGGCAGCACTGCGCCGATTACCATCAATCGCAGTGGCAACGTTACGGCACCGAGTGCGATTTTGTTCCGCACGGGTGACGGTAGTGCTAGTTCTCCAGCGGATTACAACAGTGTGACTCAAGGGATCTTTTTTGCAGCCGGACAAACTAGCGCACAAGTTCCTGTTCAAACTTTATTTGACAGTCTCGCGGAGCCTACTGAAACGGTGAATTTGTTCTTGAGTGGTGGCAGCTTGGCTAGTCCGTCACTGGCAGTTTTGAGCATTATCGATCCTACTGCTGTCGCTCCGACTTCCTTCTTTTACGGTTCGTCTCCCGATCCTATTATTGATGGTGGTTCTGGAACTTTTACAATTAATCGGACTGGCAATACTTCGGTTTCGGCTTCGGTGGACTATTTGATTGCTGGTGGTTCTGGTGTACCTCTAAACACCATAGACTACACAATTAGTCCATCGGGGAGTTTTACTGGAGGCACGGTTAACTTTAATCCCGGTCAAACTACCGTTAGTCTGATGATTACCAATAATCCAGGTTTGACTGGTGGGTCGGTGGGTTTAGGCTTTGGCCCAGGTGCGAATGTCGGCAATCCGGGATCGAATACAATTACTCTGATTTAAGGCTGTTAGTAGGGCGAGCAATCCTTGCTCTACTAATATGTCCCGCAAGTAGTTAAATGCTTTTTATCAGTCTGATTCCTCACTACAGCTTTTTTCAAGAAAGCGAGGTACGCGGGTAAAATCTTCGCTGTGTGACAGTCGCTGGCCCCGACAGCTAATGGGATTCACCTACAGGGCTGATTGTGGGCGGCCTCGACCAGAATCCCATTGCTGGTGCTAGTTTCGTGGCTTTCAACCCATTTGCTACTTCGGTCTGATAGAACCCCTTCAAGGTCGTACTCTTAGATGCTACGCGCGTTATTCGAGTACGACCTTGAACTCTTGTATATTGAAAGAAGTAGATGGCGATTTGCCCTTATGTGGGGGTTTTTGAGATTGTCGGTTTTTGCTAATTATTATAGGTAAAACCCGCCCCTAAAATTATCGATTGGATATTATTGTTTTTTTGCGTTTACCTACTTAATCCTTAATTTGTTGATAAGCTTGCTGACACTGTTCAAAGATTGAGGCGTCAGCTTCCGTATTCCCAAAATATAGTTGCTCATGTATTCTTATCAAAGTTTCGTAAGGCACTGGCTGGGGTAATTGCTGGATTAATTGCAAATATTCCCCATCAGTGCGACTGGGTTGGTAAACCACGGTTCCCGCATCATTTAACCGCTGCAACACCGCCATGTAAAGACAGCGGCAAGCTTGGCGGTATTTCCCTTGCTGCTGCAACTTTTGCGATCGCAACAACCACTCTGGCACCGATAAATCTTTAATTGTTTTTTTTGCACTGCCATCAGTTGTTTGATTCCTCTTTTTGAAATTATGAATATAAAAACGTAACAGTTGCCAAATCTGCCAACTTGCCCAGACTGCGAGCAATGCTAAGATTAACCAAAAGGCGGCTTTAGCGATCGCGCCCAAGATGGGGGAATCAAACCAAGATGGCAATTTGACATTTGGTATATTTTGGGCAGTTTTTAGTTCCCACCATTCCTGCAATCGTTGTTGCGACTGTCCTAATTGCCAACCCAAATTAGTTTTCTCAAAGGAACTTTCAGACATAGCTTTAAATCAATGAGTAAATTTTTGATTGCGGATTGGAAGTTTTTTTCTTCTATCATTATCCCCAAATCGCCGACTTCTTAAAGAAATCGGGGATAAGAGAAAGAGAGCGCGATCGCATTTGACGTTTGATTAGGTTGACTTAAATGCGGAGTTATTGTCTCTAATCCAAATCGCCGCGCGATCGAGAATCGCATTTGACTGATAGTGTTCTAAAGAGGCGATCGCCCAACCGATACAACTCAGTTTAATTACCACACTGTTCTGTTTTTTGTCAACTATTTATAGACTCAAAATTGATTTTATTGAATTTTCCTTCTTCCTCAAATCCGTTACATCCCGTACAGTGCGCGTTGCCGAACTACCTGATGCCATAAATTTTGGGATACTTAACAGCCTCATAAGAAAATTTATAAAGATTTACAAAAAAAACGTGTCAGAATGAAGACAATAAGGTAATGGGTAAAAGACAAGGAGGCACTGATGGTAGCGCTGACTGAACGAGTCCAACGCAGATTGACGGTGGAAAAAGTCGAAATTGCCTCTGATACAATGGCAATTCGATGCCTGGACTGGGATAGAGACCGCTTTGACATCGAATTCGGACTCAAAAACGGTACAACTTACAACTCATTCATCATTCGCGGTGAAAAAACTGCCCTCGTCGATACCTCGCACGAGAAGTTTCGCCAGCAATACATGGAAACTCTGACGGGCGAAATTGACCCGAAAGAGATTGACTATCTCATTATCAGCCACACCGAACCAGACCACAGCGGTTTAGTCAAAGACGTGCTGGCGCTGGCACCCCAAGCGATTGTCGTGGGGGCGAAAGTAGCCATTCAATTTTTAGAAAACCTTGTACACCAACCATTTGAGCGATTGGTAGTCAAAAACGGGGACAAACTAGATTTAGGAAACGGCCACATAATCGAATTCGTATCGGCGCCGAACTTGCACTGGCCTGATACTATTTTCAGCTACGACAGCAAAACTCAAGTGCTGTTCACCTGCGATGCTTTCGGGATGCACTACTGTTCCGACAGTACCTTCGATGACGATTTAGCAGCAGTTGAGGAAGATTACCACTTTTATTATGAGTGCTTGATGGCTCCCAATGCTCGATCGGTACTCGCTGCGATGAAGCGGATGGCAGAATTGGGAGAAATTGGTACAGTTGCGACCGGTCACGGGCCTCTGCTGCGGCACAATGTGGTGGAACTTACCGGACGCTACAAAAAGTGGAGCCAAGCGCAAGCTAAGGCAGAAACCACTGTAGCGGTATTTTACACTTCAGACTACGGATTTAGCGATCGACTCAGCCAAGCGATCGCCCACGGTATCACCAAAACCGGTGTCGCTGTGGAAATGATGGATTTGAGAATCGCGGACTTGCAAGAAGTTGCGGAACTTGTCGGTAATGCTGCCGGTATCGTAATTTGTTCGCCGCCAAGTAGTGGTACTGCTGCTGCGAATGCCGAAGCCGCAATCAACACAATTTTAGTTGCAGCTAACAACAAACAATCTTTCGGTTTGTGCGAATCCGGCGGTGGCGATGACGTATCTATTTACCCGCTGCGAAACAAATTCAAAGAGTTGGGTTTAAAAGAAGCATTTCCCAACATTTTAATTAAAGAATCACCGACAGAAGCAAGTTATCAACTTTGCGACGAAGCCGGCACTGACTTAGGACAGTGGCTGACGCGGGACAAAGCAGTCAAACAGATGAAATCCCTCGACAGCGACCTCGATAAAGCCTTGGGACGAATCAGCGGCGGACTGTACATCATTACCGCCCAAAAAGGCGATGTTAGCGGTGCGATGCTAGCTTCTTGGGTAACGCAAGCTAGCTTTAAACCGCTGGGTTTAACAATAGCAGTTGCGAAGGATCGGGCGATTGAATCGATGATGCACGCGGGAGATAAATTTGTTCTCAACGTGCTGGAAGAAGGCAATTATCAAACTTTGATGAGGCACTTTTTAAAGCGTTTTGCTCCTGGTGCCGATCGATTTGCCGGAGTTAAAACTCAACCTGCTACCAACGGTTCTCCGATTTTGACAGATGCTTTGGCGTACATGGAATGCGAAGTAGTCAGCCGGATGGAACTTTCGGATCATCATATCGTATATGCGATCGTCGATAGCGGCCGCGTATCCAATCCAGATGCACTGCCTGCAGTTCACCACCGCAAAGTGGGAAATCATTATTAGCAAGTCAGTTGTCAGTTGACAGTTGACTGTTGTCAGTTGACTGTTGACTGTTGGCAGTTGTCAGAAGCAAGAGGGAATTTCAACGATATATTGATTGACTGTCTGAGTCAACACCCCCAACATATTAGTAAGGTGCGTCAGCCGATGTTTTATTCGACTTCATCATCGACTATCTACTGACGCACCCTACAATTAGAGTCCAGGACGCAACTGGCTACGCAAAAACTCTCAACTTTGGGTGCTTGTGGCGCATCTTACCGGGTTCTCGGTGTTGGGTGCGCCACAAGCAGCAAACCGGGCAAACCGTTGTCATTTAGACTCCATTTTTACTAGGAATTGCCAATGCCTGCCAATCTTTTAGAAGACCGAGATTACACAATTATTATTGCCAGAAGCGATGCCAGCAGAAACCCTCACCATCCTTGGTACGAGGATTGGGTAGAAGCACAGGCATCTCTGATTGACTTAGCAAAAAAATGTCAGGAATTTGACAGCGACGGCATCACCGTTTACGAAGCTTCTACTCCTATGTGGAAGTATAAAAATTCCAATGTTGCCCGGTTAGCTGAAATTTTGCAGCGACAAAATACGGAACCGGATTCAGAAAAACCGACTACAGTTCATTTGGAAGAAGCTCTGAAAGCAACTTTTAGCGATTATTTCGCAAGCAAACCAAATGCCAAAGGGAAGAACGGAGCAATAATTGTTGCAGTCCTAGATCAAAAACCAGAAAATACCGCTGCTGTTGCCGAAATTCTTGTAAGTACGGCCAATACAATAGATAAAGATGAAGAAATTGGAGTCAGCTTTATCCAAATTGGGGATGATTTGGAAACTAGGGAATTTCTGACTGACCTGGATACCAATTTACAGGGTAGAGGTGCAAGGTTTGACATTGTAGATACCAAGTTTTGGCACGAAATCAAAAGAAGTTCTGTAGTTCAGTTTCTCATAGGTGCAATTAATGACTAACACTTTGACTCCTAGACTCGCATCACAGGCCAAACCCCGCGACGTGCAGTTTATCCCGATCGCACTCGATACTTTTATTGTGCGATCGCGCACTTGGGACAGACTCAAATTTGAAGTCGAGTATTCGCTGCAAAAGGGTACGACAGCCAATAGCTATATTATTCAAGCTGACAAAACAGCTTTGTTCGACCCGCCGGGGGAATCTTTTACTGAAAATTACCTGGAATTTTTGCAGCAACGGGTGGACTTGACCAAGCTAGATTACATAATTTTAGGGCATTTCAATGCTAACAGATTAGTAACAATTAAAGCTCTGTTAGAATTGGCTCCTGAAGTAGCTTTGGTTTGCACCAATCCAGCAGCAATTAGTTTGCGAGCCGCTTTTCCCGACCAAGAATTAAACATCATGATCGTTCGGGGAGAAGAAACTCTCAACTTAGGAAAAGGTCACGCCTTAAAATTCATTGCGACTCCGACTCCCCGTTGGCCTGATCAACTTTGCACCTACGATCCGCAAACTCGAATCGTGTTCACTGACAAACTATTTGGAGCTCACGTTTGTGGCGACCAAGTATTCGATGAAGGGTGGAGCGTTTACAGCGAAGATCGGCGCTATTATTACGATTCCCTGCACGCATCTCAGGCAAAACAAGTGCTGACCGCAATGGATAAATTCGCCGATTTACCAGCAGCATTTTATGCTCCCGGTCATGGCCCGATCGTCCGTTACGGCCTTAATGAACTGAGCAATTTGTATCGGGAATGGAGCCAGCAACAAAATTCAAAAGACTTGACAGTTGCTTTGATTTATGCTTCTGCTTACGGAAATACGGCGACTTTAGCGCAGGCGATCGCCAAAGGAATTACGAAAGCCGGCGTTGCGGTAGAAAGTATCAACTGCGAATTTGCCGAACCGGGAGAAATTAAAGAGGCGATCGAGAAATGCGCGGGATTTATCATCGGAACTCCCACGCTAGCAGGACACGCTCCGACGCAAATTCAAACTGCTTTGGGAATAGTTTTATCTACCGCAACTAAGAGCAAATTAGCGGGGGTTTTCGGTTCTTTTGGCTGGAGCGGAGAGGCGATCGACTTAGTGGAAAACAAGCTGAAAGATGCTGGCTATCGAATTGGATTTGAGCCGATTCGAGCAAAATTTAAGCCGACGGCGGGGACGATTCACGAGTGCACAGAAGTGGGAACAGATTTTGCTCAAGCTTTGATTAAAGCGCAAAAATTGCGGGCCCCAAAACCGCAGTTAGCAGCAGGGAGCGATCGCACTGAACAAGCAGTAGGCAGACTCGTTGGTTCGCTGTGCGTACTCTCGGCGAAGCGGGGGGATGTCACCAGTGCGATGCTGGCTTCGTGGGTGTCGCAAGCAACGTTTAATCCGCCCGGTGTGACGATTGCGGTCGCGAAAGATCGATCGATCGAATCTTTGATGTATGCCGGAGATAAATTTGTGCTCAACATCTTAGCAGAAGGGCGACAGTTGCGGAAGTATTTCATGAAAAACTTTGCTCCGGGAGAAGACAGATTTGCGGGAGTCGAAACAATGGAAGCTAGCAACGGCTGTCCGGTTTTGACTGATGCTCTAGCTTATCTGGAATGCGAAGTGATAAGTCGCATGGAATGCGGCGATCACTGGGTAGTTTATGCGGCGATTAACAACGGTCATTTGCTGCAAAATGACGGCGTGACAGCGGTACACTACCGAAAATCTGGGACTCATTATTAAGCTACGGCTAGGACACGGCAATGCCGTGTCCCTACAAATATATCGAAGTTTTTATCTGCGTTAATCCGGATTCAGGTGCGGTTTAAATAAAACCGATTTACTTCTCCTCAGCAGTCTTTTCCGGCCACAGATAAATAGCGCCAGAAATCAAAGTTAAAGCCACAGAAACCCAAAAAGCAATTAATGCGGGAAAATTCCACGCTTCAGACAAAGGAGCAATTAAAAGTGCGATCGCCACAATCTGACTTACCGTCTTCAACTTCCCCCAAATATTAGCTCCCGAAATCGTAGTTTTATTAACACGCCACCCCGCAATTGTCAACTCCCTACCCAAAATTAAAAACACTCCCCAAGCCGGCACTTTCCCCAACTCAATCAACACTAAAAGCGGCGCGAGAACCAACAATTTATCCACCAAAGGATCGAGAAACTTACCCAAATCGGTAATTTGATTCAGCTTCCTAGCCAAATAGCCGTCCAGCCAATCCGTAGCTGCAGCTACCACAAAAATCGCTGTGCAAATCCAGCGGCTTTGAGCGCTTGGGTCGTACAAACCGTAGAGCAGAAAAGGCACTCCTAGTAAACGAGAAAACGTGATCAAATTAGGCAAATTCATAAATCGAAAATTAAGGGCTACTCTACACAGGCTTTCCTTAATTTAACATTTACACGACTTATAATCAGGTGGATTTACTTAATTTAAAAACATTCTGATTAGAATTGTCACAAGATTGGAGAATTTATCGGATCAATTTGTTGTGTCGCCTCGCGCGATCGAATTCGATTTTACTCCCGATTGGCGATCGTAACTGGCTAGAAACATTCTGAAAGAGAGTTCACTAGCTCAGGGCAATCTTTGGCGTTCACGGCTACCTCCTGACCAAACTGGGCAGGGAAATTGGCATGAAAAAAAAGAATCTGCGGATTCCTGCTCCAAGACTAAAATCCTGTTGCCTTTAAAGAGACAGCAGGAGATAAAAACTGTCAAGGGACAGAATATAGATTTGCGCGGTGGTGGCAAGAAAACATGAACTTATTTACCGCGTCTAAAGCCAGTTTGCGCTTGGTTTGGGCTTAAAATTTGTTTAAGTCCCGTTAATTAAAAGGGTGATTCCTCAACGAAATGCGAGGCGTTAAATTGACGCACTCCTTGAACCACAGCTAGCGTTTCCGCTTGAGAAATCGGAATTCCGGCTTCAGGCGTAACGTAGATCCGGGTACTCGGAGTAGCAACCCCGTTAACTGTCAGCGAGATGTTCTGGAACGATAGCTGCTCAAAGGTAATCCCCTCCAGTAAGAAGTAGTCAGTCCCTTTCACGAAGTCAACGATGTAGTCTCCAGCAGGAGGAGTAACAACTGGCTCACCGGGCTCGATTGGTTCGGGCTCAAAATCGGTGAACAGCAACTGGAAGTAGTCGGTGTCAGCCCCGCCGGTTAGCGTGTCGCGGGCGGTTTGAGTTTCCGCATCTTCGCCACCAAAGAGTAGGTCAACGCCAGCACCACCGATGACACGATCGACTCCTGCACCAGCATCTAGGAAGTCATCGCCTGCGCCACCATTGAGGATGTCATTGCCAGCAAGTGTTTCAGCAACTCCGTCGTCGCCATAGATAGTGTCATTGCCACCCAAACCATTGAGGTTGTCATTGCCCTCTCCGCCATCAATGAAGTCGCCTTCAGCGCCACCCCTGATGGTTTCTAAGCCAGTGCCACCTAACAGGGTGCTAGAGCCAGCGCCACCATCAAGGATGTCATTGCCATCGCCACCATCGAGGAAGTCAATGCCATCGCCACCATTGAGGAAGTCATCTCCGGCATAGCCGTAGAGGGTGTCGTTGCCGTTGCCGCCATCGAGGGTATCGTTGCCGCCGCCTGCTAAGCTGTCGCCTTCTCCGTAGAGGGTGTCGTTACCGTCGCCGCCAATCAGGGAATCCGCTCCCCCAAACACTAAACCTTCTGAGTCATCGCCGTAGATCACGTCATCGGTAAAGCCGCCGATTACGATGTCATCGCCAACACCACCCAATCCTGTGTCCTCGAAACCCACATAGATTAGGTCTTTTCCAGCCCCACCATCAAGGTAATCTTTGCCATCGTTGGCATCGTTGGCATTTGATCCTCCGTACAGGGTGTCATTGCCAGCCTCGCCATACAAGGAATCTTCGCCTGAATCTCCAAAAAGTCGATCTGCTCCGATTCCACCATACAGGTTGTCCTTCTCCAGCCCACCGTAGAGGAAGTCGTTACCATCCTCACCATATAGATCGTCTTCGCCGTTTTCTCCAAAGATTCGATCGACTCCAGCACCACCATACATAGTGTCTTTGTCCTCTCCACCGTAGATGCTATCGTTACCACCTAAGCCAGACAGCAGATCTTCCTTGCCAAAGCCGCGAATCACATCGGCGTTATTGGTTCCGGTCAGAGTATCGGATTCTGGAGTTCCATTTCTGGTAGCCATAATTTTCTCCTAGTGTTAGGTAAATTTCTCGTGGTTATCGAAAATTTGGGTCTTAAACCCCGTCCTTTGTTTGACGGTTTGATGCTAGAATTTAAACAAGTCGCCACAGGGCATTGGGAGACTCTAAACAAACGTGGAGAGAAGGTAAGACTACCTCGGTACCACATCTCAAGGTCGCGTCAAGGAATCACTGCTCATGAAAAGACAGTGAGGTATATCAAGTGAACTTGGCACATAGCCCCAAAGATTAATGCACGCTAGAATTCGGTGCTTCATTACCGCTGGCAATCCTCACAACTCCCTCTTCCAACCTTGAAAAAAGGGGGGGAGCGAGGCCTCGATAGAAAAAATAAACTCTGAGCACCCATTACACAGACTCCGAATTGAGGTTACGAGAACTGGAAGCTGGGCCTGTTAGCCGAGTTGGTATTGGTGCTGATATGAGCTGCCGTAAATGAAGTGTTAGCTAGGGTGATCAACAGCGCGCCTGTGCCAAAACCGGCATCGCCAGCAAAGCCATTGCCCAATCGCAATTGAGTGTTCGCGCCAGATGACACCACATCGATCGCTGCAATGCCACTGAAGGATAGGATGTCTCCGCTGGCTCCGAGGGTGAAACCATTAACGCGATCGGAACCATGACCACTGCGGTAGTGAATGGTATCTCTGCCACCACCGCCTGTGAGGGTGTCATTTCCCGCAGCACCAAACAACGCATCCTGGCCCGGGCCACCCGTCAGGATATCAGCACCGCTACCGCCATCGAGGTAATCATCCCCATCACCGCCGTTGAGGGAGTCATTGCTGTCGAGCCCGAAGAGATTATCGTCGCCTCCGGTTCCAGTCACGGTATCGGTGCCGCCAGTCCCGATCGTCAGACCCACGACATCGACTGCATTGACCCCGGTCATGTTCGCCCCGACCATCGTGGCATCGGTGAAGTTGGCTTTGGCCAGGTTGGCATTAGTGAAGTTGGCATTGGTGAAGTCGGCACCGATAAAACTCCCCACTTCCAGGCTGGCACCTGACAGATTGACGTTTCTAAACTTGGTCAGGTGATCTCCAACCGCGTCCTTCAGGCTTGCGCCGGCCAGGTTTGCCCCTGTAAAGTTGGCTCCAGCCACATTACTCTTCTCAATAAGAGCGTTGTCTAACTGGACTCCACCCGTCAGGTTAGCGCCAACGAGAATTGCTGCAGCCAGGTTGGCATTGCTGAGATCGGCACCAACCATGATTGCATTGCTCAAATCAGCACCGTCCAGGAATATGCCTTCTGCAATCACCTGAGTCAGGTTCGCGTTGTTCAACTCAGAATCTGCGAAACTAGCACCGCCCATTTGAGTGCGCGTACCATTTTCAGGGGCGCTGAAGTCAGCACCAGCCAGATTGACATCTTCGGCACTAAAGCCAGTCATAAGTAGCTAGACAAAATTAATTACATAGTTTTCTCCAAATTCTTTCAGGATTTTTTCCACAGAGGTAACAAAAGT
>NZ_JAUBVE010000074.1:0-36035 GCF_036705715.1 Microcoleus sp. AT3-D2
CCCTCATTCTCTCCTGGCGCGGTGGCTCTAGTTCTTCTTTTGCCACCGTTCTCATCTTTGGTTAGTCTAAACTACAGCTTTTAAGATACAAGGGGCTGGTTTTACCAACAATATTTGAGGCTGACAAACAATCTAGAAAAACCCGCCCCCACCCAACCAATAACCCTCAACCAAAATTCAACGGATCGACATCAATAGTTAAACTAACAGAACGCGGCGTGCGATCGCGCAATCCGATCAAATCCGACAAATCCACCGACTCATCCAAAGGCAACTTCAGCAAAATCTGCCATCGATAGCGATTTGCCACCCGCATAATCGCCGCAGGTGCAGGCCCCAACAACTCACACCCCGGTACAGACAATCGCTCAATATACTCCTGACAAACAGACGCCAATTGTACCGCCGTCACCGCCACTTCCGCCGCATCTACACTGCTCAATCGCAACAAAATCAGCCGCCCCGAAGGAGGATAATTCAGCGCCGCTCTTTCTGCTAATTCTGTTTCCACAAAACCTGCATATTCGTGCCGCCTAACTGCTTGAATAACCCGATGTTCGGGAGTGTAAGTTTGAATAATTACCCGCCCCGGATCCTCGCCTCTGCCCGCACGGCCCGCGACTTGAGTTAATGTTTGAAAAGCTCGTTCGCTTGCCCGATAATCGGATAAGTTCAGCAACCCGTCAGCCGACACAACTCCCACCAATGTGACTCCAGCTAAATCTAACCCTTTCGTCAGCATTTGCGTACCCAACAAAATATCAGCTTCCCCATTGGCAAATTGCGTTAACAATCTGCGGTGGTCGCCCTTATTTCTAGTCGTATCGCTGTCAAACCGGATTGCCCGCAATTCTGGAAACAATCTCGTTAATTCCTGTTCGACTCGCTGAGTGCCGCTACCAAAGTTTTTGAAGTAAGGAGAACTGCATTCCGGGCAGTTTTGGGGGTGTCGTTCCGTATGGTTGCAGTAGTGACATCGCAATATTTCTGCGGTTCCTTCGCCGACGTGGTGATAAGACAGGGAAACATCGCAATTCGGGCATTCCATCACATAGCCGCAACTCCGACAAGAGACAAAGGTACTGTGTCCTCTTCTGTGAATAAACAGGATACCTTGCTGTTGTCTTGCTTGCAATTGTTCCAGCGCGTTTTGCAGGGAAGCACTGAAAATTGAGCGGTTTCCTTGCCGCAATTCTTGGCGCATATCGACTATTTCCACAGGCGGCATCGGGCGGGAATAAATGCGATCGGGCAATGATAAATAATGGATAGTTGGTAATGAGTAATAATCTCGGCGCGTCCCGACAAAAGTCTCTAAAGCTGGCGTTGCGGAACCTAAAATTAAGGGACAATTTTCTAATTCGGCGCGCCATTTGGCAACGGTGCGGGCATGGTAGCAGGGGGCTGGTTGGTCTTGTTTGAAGCTGCTGTCGTGTTCTTCATCGAGGATAATTAAGCCGAGGTGAGGTAAAGGCGCAAAAATGGCCGATCGCGTGCCGATGACAATTTGCGGGGTTCCAGTCAGCATCTGACGCCATGTATCGTAACGTTCGCCGTCGGATAGGGCGCTGTGGTACACGCAAATTTGCTCGCCAAAACGGGCTCGGAATCGATCGGTAAGTTGCGGTGTGAGGCCGATTTCGGGAACGAGTACGAGGGCGGATTTGCCGCTGGCTAAGATTGGGGCGATCGCCTGCAAATACACTTCGGTTTTCCCGGAACCTGTAACGCCGTGCAGCAGCACTTGACGGAATCCCGAAAAAGAGTTAATAAACGCTAAAGCTTCTGCTTGAAAATGAGTTAAAGTTTTGGGTGAATCGGGCAATTGAGAAATTCCGCGATCGCCCCTGAGAACTTCCCTTTGATCGATGACAACGCTACCTTTTTGTTCCAAATTTTTGACAACAGAAGAACTCGCGCTGCAAATTCTCAGCAAATCGTTCATCCACATTTCACCGCCGCCACGCCGCAAAACTTCCAATACTTCTTGTTGCCGCTTGGTTAAATCTGTGACAAATGCACTAGCAATTAATGTCACTGCCGGTTTTAGTTGTGGTTTGGGAGGATGGGGAGGTTCTAAATAACTTTCTACCCAACCGCGTTTCAATAAATCTTTCAATCCCCGATAACTTCCCTTGACTTGGCGCTGGAGGTATTGCCAAGTGTAATCGCCGTTTTTTTGAGCTTGCAGCAATTGCAAAATTTGACTAGCGGCGGGATTGAGAAATGTTTCGGCATTCGGAGAAATTGCGTCCTTAATTAAGCGAATTCGGCGCACGGAACGGCTTAACAAACCGGGCGGCAGCGAGGCTCTAATTACTTGAATTAAAGGTGTGCAATAATAGGTGGCAGTGCGATCGAGTAATTCCCAGTAATTAGGCGGGAAAAAGCCCGTACTGACAACATCTTCGACATCTTTAACCCGCGCCGGATCTAAGTCTGGCGGCAGTTGAGAAATGAACCGAATCGCGATCGCCCCTACCTGTTGACTGCCAAAGGGTACACTCAAAATATCCCCTGGTTGCACGGTAAGTTCCGCAGGTAAACGATAAGTAAATAATTTGTTTTCCTCCCCAGGAGAGTCCCCCGCAACCCTGAAAGGAGAGTCCACCAATACCTCGATCCACTCTGCCCGCACGGTGGGGCGCTGTGGCGGTTCGCTGCTGCCGTAGGATGCCCCGGCCTCTGCCGCTATAGGGGTTGACAAACCAAAAGTGACAGTAGACATAGGGTTGCACATCAAACTAGGAGGAGCCGCGGTCAAAGGGAGTTTTCATTATCCCTCAGTTTAGCTCGATCGATCGATCTTAGTGGCCGGAATTGGCGATCGGAATCTCGATCACCAATTCAGTCCCTTCTCCAATTGCGGAGATGCACTCCAACCTCCCGCCGTGTTTGTCCACAACAATCTGATAGCTAATTGATAATCCCAAACCCGTCCCGTGACCAACTTGTTTGGTGGTAAAAAAGGGATCGAAAATTTTAGTTTTTACAGATTCATTCATTCCCAGACCATTATCTTTGATGCTAATTCT
This sequence comes from Microcoleus sp. AT3-D2, assembly GCF_036705715.1. NCBI lineage: Bacteria > Bacillati > Cyanobacteriota > Cyanophyceae > Oscillatoriales > Microcoleaceae > Microcoleus > Microcoleus sp. AT3-D2. The sequence continues at coordinate 3,036 of NZ_JAUBVE010000074.1, forward strand.
TGCCCCATTTTCGGAAATAATAGAAGTAGTAATTGTCATCTGGATAGGGTTTGCTTCTATCTCGTCCAGTGACGAATTTTGCTCTCGCTCCCGCAGGGAATCCACAGCATTATTAATGATGTTCATAAACACCTGATTTAATTGCCCAGCATAACACTCTACCTTGGGCAAAGATCCATAATTTTTAATAACTTTTATAGCCGAATGACCTGGTTTTTGTTTAGTTAAATGCTGCAAAATTAACAAAGTGCTGTCAATCCCTTCATGAATGTTAACAGGTTTCTTTTCGCCTTCATCTACCCGCGCAAAGTTGCGTAAAGTCAACACAATTTCGCGGATGCGCTCGGAGCCAACTTTCATTGACGAAAGAGTTTTCAACAAATCTTCGCGCAGAAAGTCGATGTCAATTTTTTCCAGAAAAGCTTCAATCTCTGCATCTGTTTCGGGATACCTATCCTGGTACATTGCTAGCAATGTTAAAATGTCGCCAGCGTAGTCATTGACATAGGTAATATTGCCGTAGATGAAGTTGACGGGATTGTTGATTTCGTGGGCAATACCAGCTACCAAAATGCCCAAAGCCGACATTTTTTCGGCTTCGATCAATTTGAGCTGCGTTGTTTGCTGGTTTAAGAGAGCTTTTTCTAGTGTAGACATTCTTGCTTTTAAAATATTTTCGGAATCTCTAAATTCCTCAGTGAGCTTTTTTAGCAAAGATTCTTTTTTTTGATTAAGGGCTTGTAATTGGCTGCGTTCGGTTTTCGATTTTTCGAGTTTTTCCCGCAGGAGTCGATTTTGCTTTTCCAGCTCTTTGATTCTGTTGTCCCAGTCGGTTGCTTCCATCGGCTATTATTTTGAACCTAAAAATAGTGTCAGAACATTTTTATTAGAAAATTTAGTTGCACCCTTTACATAGTTAGAATCTCGGTGTACATCGCCTAGCCAATTTTGTCCGAAAATTTCAACAGTTCCTTGATTTGGGTCGATATAAAAATCTTATCTAAGATACATTCACAATGTCAACATATTAATAACAACTCTGGTTAAAACCGATCGCTACTTTTATTCCCCCCTCTCGCATTTGCGGGTTTTTCATCGGATTGTTGATAAATAAGCTGGCCGATCGCAAACTTATCAAGGCGGGCCCAGTGCGAAAAATTGTCCGATTCAGACAACCTTTGTACAAAACCCGTGGGCAATGCAAAGGGGAAATATTAAATGTGAGTGCGATCGACTCCGGGGGCGACGGGAAAAGTGCGATCGGCTGGGCGCGCGAGATCCCACAAGGAATCTCAAGTATTAAGCAAATTAGTCTCTCCCAAAACGCAATCACACTATACCATTGCTGAGAAATCTCACTGCAATGTGTCGATCGTACTCACACACCCGCACCATTGTGTGCTAATAACTACTACTTGTGACAACATCGACACAGCAGTTTATATTTGGAGAGTAATTGATGTCAGGTAGCGAAGTTCGTGCAGACTTTTGGATGAGCGAGTACATTACCCCTTGGGATATTTACGTTCACGGCATCATCGCAGTGCTCGCTTACAAGAAAACAGCCTATCAAGAAATGTACGTAGTTCAGACCGGTACCTACGGCAAAGGCTTAGTTTTGGACGGTAAGTGGCAATCTTGTACAGGCGACGAGTTTCTGTACCACGAACCCCTGGTGCACCCAGCCATGATTTGTCACGGTTCACCCAAAAAAGTCCTCGTTCTCGGCGGCGGAGAAGGAGCTACAATTAGAGAAGTGCTGCGCTGGAAAACAGTTGAAAAAGTCGTGATGATCGACATTGACGGCGAAGTAGTAGAAGCTTGCCGCGAACACCTGCCTGAAATGCACCAAAATGCCTTTGACGACCCCCGCTGCGAAGTAGTAATCGGCGATGCTTTGGACTATTTAGATAAAACTGACAATGATTGGGATATTGTCATTTCTGACTTGTCCGATCCCATTGAAGAAGGCCCATCTTTCCAATTGTTTACCAAGGAGTATTTTGAGAAAGTTCGCAAGGTAATGTCGCCTAACGGATATTTCGTAGTGCAAGCGGGCCCCGTTTCTCCAGCAGAAATGAAAATGCACGCTCGCATTGTAAATACCCTGAAATCTGTTTTCCCCAACGTTCAATCCTGCACCAGCTTTATTTCTACTTATGGAGCTCCTTGGGGTTTCGCCATAGCTTCTAATCAAGAAATAAATACGCGGCCCGAACCCGAAGTTACTGATAAATTACTCGCCGAGAAAACAACTGGCGGGTTGCGGATGTTAGACGGAATTACACTGTTGGGGTTGATGCAGCTTCCCGGTCACTTACGGCAGGTAATCGCCGCTGAAACCGAAGTCTACACTATGGCAGCACCGCCTAAATTTTTCGGGAAAGGCTCGGTTGGTCAGTGAAGTTAAATTGAAAGAGAAAACTCGTTTGGAGTAACTGAGATGAGCAATTTAATTCGCCTACTCGCTGCAATATTTGTTCCCCCTCTGGGCGTATTTTTGACTGTCGGCATTGGTACTGATTTTTGGATCAACCTGGTTCTAACTTGTTTTTTCTGGTTTCCGGGTATGATCCACGCCATTTGGGTGATTGCTAAGCACGATCGAGCTTAATCTCCTGTAGGGGCGGGTTCACCAGCAATAATTGCCAAAAACCGACAATCTCAAAAACTCGCCCCCACCCAACTAATAGCCTGTATCAACCTTTATTTATAAAATACTGGAATAATGCAGATTGAGATTTACCGTTGGGTGGGGGCGGGTTTATTTAGATTATGAATTACAGTCAGAGATTGTTGGTGAACCCGCCCCTACGAGGTTTTATTGATGATTGCACCTCAATTTCTTCACAAACCAATTCAGCAATTTTTTTCGCCGCCCCCGCTTCTCCTCGAACCGCACGCAAACGATCGCCCATTTGTGCTAATTTATCAGGATGGCTCAAATAGTCGATCGCCAATTGAGCAATTACTTCCGGTTCCAGCTTCCCAATTAACTCCGGCACAATCTCCTCCTGTGCCCAAATATTCGGCCAAGCATAAAGCTTTCCCTTTCCCAATTGCCAGATTAGCCAATTAATCGCCGTAGCAAAAGCTGAACCGACTAACGGCAAATTTGCCAGCAATCCCGGCAGTCCGTCCCACGCTTTCATCGCATCCAATTGCTGCGTCGGAATCAAAACAATCATCGGTACAGCTAACGAACCCAATTCCGCAGTATTCGCTCCCACAGTAGTTAAACACAGGCTGCATTCTGATAGCAAATCGTAGGCGGGCGTCTGCGTCCAAAGTTCTACTTGCAAGTTATTTTCTGTCTGCAAAAACGGCCGTTCTGTTAACTGAAGTTCGGCGCTAGCGTTCTCAAATAAATGCAGGCAAGGATTTTGTTTGGGGTCGGCAAAACGTGCTAGAGTTTGCACATCTAAGGTAGGAGCAACGGGAATTACAAAGCGAGTTTCAGGGCGAAGGCGATGGATAGATTGGGCGATCGACAAACATAACGGTACACCTAAAGCTAATTTGGCAGCTTTAGAACCGGGCAACAATCCAATTAATTCTTTTTTTGTACGAGGCAGAGCCTCTGGATATGCGTTTCCAGGCACAGCCTGGGAACGAGCTACTTCCGCAATTAAATCTCCGACAACTGTAAATTTATTAGCATATTTTTGGGGAATTTTAGCAAAAACTTCTGGTTTCATCGCCGCAAATTTATCAATCCAGCGATACCACCGCGCGTCCCATTCAGCATAAATAACAGTGCGATATTTAAGTCTTTTGCCAATAACAACCGTAAAAAATTGATCGCCGCCTAAAAATAAAACAACTCCTGTTTCGTGCCAATCCCAATTTTCAGCAGTTTTGCCCGACAATAAGAATGGAAAAAAATGCTCCGGTGCTTGCACTCTGTCCACTTCTGGGTAGGAACAGGCGATTTGCGCTTCTTTCCCGGTGGCGTGCGGACAGGGGGACAGCACCACAGAGATTCGCGCTTGAGTGCCCGTCTTTCCCAATTGCTGGCGCAAAGCTTGCACGACGGGACGCACCCAAGTTGCCAATTCTCCGGGGCCGTTAGAGAGGATTAAAATATCTACTGCCATAGGATTTAAGATTTGAAAGGATGCAAGGGAGATTTTATGACAGATTTAATTAATGCCGTCAAGACGGGTGATGTTGCGGCTGTAGAAAGTGCGATCAAACAGTGTGCAGATATCAATGCCAAAGATGAGGAAGGTGCGACGGCTTTGACGACTGCGGCTGAGGCTGGCAATTCGGCGATCGTCAAAAGATTGCTGGCGGCTGGTGCGGATGTCAACAGTCACGACAATGACGGGTGGACGCCGTTAATGAGTGCCGCTGCTGCCGGACATACCGAGATTGTACAGCTTTTGCTGGAGGCGGGAGCGGATGTGAATGCTAAAACTAATTTTGGTTTGACGGCTTTGATGAGTGCAGCAGGTAGCGGGCGCACTCAAGTTGTGGAATTTTTAATCGATAAAGGAGCTGATATCAAAGCGTATGATAATAATACTTGGACTGCGTTAATTTGGGCGTCTTCGGAGGGCCACAAAGATGCGGTTGAGGTTTTGAAAAAGGCGCGCGATCGCCATTAAAGACTTAGCAACCGGGTTTATTCGATAAATCCGGTTTCTGGAGCGTACAATTAATTATCGCACTCCCCAGTAGCAATCAGGCAAATCCCCAATAGCTTCGAGATTTCTACCCAAGTAAAAATCTAGTAACTCTAGATTCTGGTAATAAATTCAACTTGAGATTTCCGCCGCCTTCAATAACAGCGATCGTGTCAAACGGAGCCGTTCCGGGAACAGCGAGGAGTGAAGCATTGTATTGGATAGCTAAATCTCGATTGTTGTTGATGGGCAATATCAAGTATTGATCTGAGAAAGGTAAAAAGCCATCTCCTAGCACGATGCTATCCTGACCTTTTGTAAAATTCCGAATTGTCGCAAAACCCGGCCCGATATAGAATTTTTCGGTTCCGGGCGCAGAACTTTTACCGCCTTCTATAAGGTCTCCGAGTACGAATATATCGCGGCCGCTACCGCCAATGAGAGTATCGAATTCATTGCTGCCGTCACCTTCATACACTCGGCCTTCGCCAAAGCCATTACCTGTACGTAAACCTACTTCAACTCCAATTAATTCGCTATTCCCCACCCCAGGACCGGTAATGATGTCATTCCCAGGAGTTCCGACAAAAGTCGCAGAGCGGCTTGGATCGTTTTTGCCAAAATTGAAGTAGTGTTCGCGACCGGTTTTCAATGCTCCCGATTCGACAAAAGGCCGAACATCGGGATTTTTTTGTAAGTATTCTGTTTCAAAGAATGAAGTCCCAAACTGACCGTCTTTGAGGCCGAATTGAATGAAATGCTGGTAGCCGTTTTTAAAAGTTCCATTCTCAATAAACGGCTGCAACTGTTGGTTATTTGCTACATAAAACGCTTCGTCATACTCAGGCGATACGCGAGTGCGACCTTCTTCGTAACCATATTGGATAAAGTGGTCTAGCCCGGTCGCAAAAGGTGCATTTTGGTTGTTGGGAGTGCGGACTAAGGCAGCAATATCTGGGTTGCCAGCGAGGTAAGTAGCTTCGTCAAAATACCGCGATACTTTAGTTAAGCCGCCGGCTTGACCGTATTTTTCAAAGTGTTCTTGTCCAGATTTGATAACTCCTGTGTCAATTGCTGGCTTGACCCAAGGATATTGAGAAAGGTAGTATTTTTCGTCAAAAATTGCGTAACTAGCCATGTTTTATTCCTGCGGCTTTAATGAGCTGTTTAGGCAATTTATCAATAATCCAGAACTGAGACAATTACCTGATCGGGTGATTTTACCCAACAGTCAAATCTCACTTAAGCTTTATGCTTTCTAGCCGAGGAAAGTGAGACCGACTGGAGGACTAAATGGATTTATCATCCCAGTCGGTTGCAGAGTTAGACTTGCTCCGCCCTGAATTCTGGCAAGTGTATCTCCAGATTTTTGAATTAATAAGTCCGCCCCTGATGGAAATATACTCAGTTCATTAACGGTTTCCACCAACTGAATAAAATCTTTTCCTTTTTCAAAATTGACAATCCTGGCCTCCCCACTGCCCGTATAGAAATCTACCCGGCTGAGCAAACTACGTCGGTTGTTGGGAACACCATCTCCGATCACGAAGTAATCAATGCCAGAAGTGCCAATCAATGTATCGAATTCAGTAGTAGTCAGGAAAGGCTCTCTCGTGATGTCATCCAATTTCAAAGCGTCATACTTATTCTTATTAATGCCAAAAGGTGGATTGGGGCCGGCGAAAGCTACTTGCATTCCGATAATTTGATTTTTTCCCGCTGTAAATCCAGTGACGATATCATTACCGTTGGTTCCTGTAAAAAATCCGTATCGATTTGACTCAAATTGCCCAAATTTTAGATAGTGTTCTCGACCAGTTTTTAAACCTCCAGCCTCCACAACTGCCGCCACATCTGGGTTATCTCCCAAGTAACGTGGTTCAAAGAAACTTGTCCCGTACCTACCTTCTGTTTTTCCGAATTGGATAAAGTGTTGAAAGCCGGATTTAAAAATTCCGTTCTGCACGAAGGGAGTTATTTCCGGGTGGCGCTTTAAATAAAAAACTTCGTCGTAGTCAGGCGATACTCGCGTGCGGCCTTCTTCGTAACCAAACTGGATAAAGTGGTCTAAACCTGAAGCAAAGGGTCGGTTTTGGTTGTTGGCGGTGCGAACAAATGGTGTAATATCTTGATTTTGAGCTAGATATGTATCTTCGTCAAAATACCGCGATATTTTGGTGAGGCCGGCGGCTTGACCAAATTTTTCAAAGTGTTCTCTTCCAGATTTGATGATTCCTGCATCAATGGCTGGTTTCAGCCACGGATATTGCGAAAGGTAGTATTGTTCGTCGAAAATATCGTAATTCATAGTTGGCTGTTTAAAGTAAAGTGCGATCGTACTTTTTTATAGAACCATCGCCCACCACCAATAAAAAATCATTAATCATCAGTATTAGCTCATGACTAATGACTAATGACTAATGACTAATGACCAATGACTATCCAATCAAGAAAGTACCGTTACCGTTAGATTGTTGGAAGCTCAAATTCAAACTAGCTCCTCCTTCAATCACGCCGAGCACAAATTCAAAAGCCTCGATTGATAAATTATTGCCAATGGGAATCAAGTCGTAGCTGGTTAAAGAAGTTCCTTGCAGTAGAATCAAGTCCTGTCCTGCTTTGAAGTTCCGAATAGTAGCTTCACCGTTACCCAAATAGAGCGGGAACGAGCTGAAATTCCCGCCTGTAGGAAGAGGAGGTGTGAGTACGAATGTATCAACTCCCGGGCCACCAATCAAGACATCAAACTCATTGAGTCCAGAGCTTTCAAACTGCCGATTGCCTCGGGGATCGATACCTACATCCACTCCAATCAGTTCCGTATTCCCCACGCCAATGCCTGTGATAACATCGTTGCCGGAAGTTCCGACAAAAGTAGCAGACCGGCTTGGCTCATTTTTACCAAAATTGAAGTAGTGTTCCCGGCCCGTTCTCAAGGCTCCAGAGTTGACAAAGGGTACAATGTCAGGGTTTTTCTTTAAGTATTCGGGTTCAAAAAAAGAAGTCCCAAACCGACCTTCTTTGACGCCGAATTGAATGAAATGCTGGTATCCAGATTTGAAAGTTCCGTTCAGAACGAAAGGACGAAGGTCTGAATTATTTGCTAAATAAAAATTTTCGTTGTACTCAGGCGATACTTGGGTGTGGCGAGTTCCTTCATCGTAACCGAACTGAATAAAGTGATCTAAGCCTGTAGCAAAAGGAGCGTTTGGATTGCTAGGAGTGCGGACAAAGGGTTGGAGGTCTGGATTTCCCTCAAGGTAAGTATCTTCGTCAAAATACCGCGATATTTTGGTGAGGCCGGCGGCTTGACCAAATTTTTCAAATTGTTCTCTCCCGGATTTGATGATTCCTGCATCAATGGCCGGTTTCAGCCACGGATATTGCGAAAGGTAGTATTGTTCGTCGAAGATATCGTAATTCATCGTTGCTGTTTTAATAATGTAAAGTACGATCGTACTTTTTTATAGAACCATCGCCCACCACCAATAAAAAATCATTAATCATCAGCATTAGCTAATGACTAATGACTAATGACTAATGACTAATGACTAATGACTAATGACCAATGACTAATGACTAATGACCAATGACCAATGACTATCCAATCAAGAAAGTACCGTTACCATTAGATTCTTGGAAAGTCAAACCCAAGGTTGCTCCTCCTTCAATCACGCCGAGCACATCTCCAAAACGCTGGATTGACAAATTGTTGCCAACCGGAGTCAGGCTGTAGCCGTTTAAAGAAGTTCCTTGCAGTTGGATAAAATCGCTTTCGATGTCGAAGTTGCGAATCGTAGCTTGACCGTTACCCAAATACAGCGGTGTCGGGGTGACATTCCCGGCTGTAGGAGGAACTCCGAGTACAAATGTATTAGTTCCTGGTGCACCAATTAGGACATCGAATTCATTGGTGCCAAAGCTTTCATATTGCCGGTTGCCTTGGGGATCTATTCCTACTTCCACTCCCACAAGTTCGACATCGCCCACGCCAACACCAGTTAAAACATCGTTGGTACGGGTGCCGACAAAAGTCGCGTCGCGGGCCGGCTCAAATTGTCCAAAATTGAAGAAGTGTTCGCGGCCGGTTTTCAAGTTTCCAGAGTTGACAAACGGCACGATGTCGGGGTTTTCTTTTAAGTATTCCGGCTCAAAAAATGAAGTCCCAAACCGACCTTCTTTGGACCCGAATTGAATGAAATGGTCGAAGCCGGATTTGAAAGTTCCGTTCTGAACGAACGGTTGGAGTTCAGAGTTGTTTGCTAAATAAAAGGTTTCGTTGTATTCGGGTGATACTTGGGTGCGGCGCTGTCCTTCATCGTAACCGAACTGGATAAAGTGATCGAGGCCGGTCGCAAAAGGCGCGTTTGGGTTTACTGTGCGGACGAAGGGTGCGAGATCTGGATTCCCAGCAAGGTAAGCATTTTCGTCAAAATAACGCGATACTTTAGTTAGACCGCCTTCTCGCCCAAATTTTTCAAAGTGCTCTCTCCCAGATGAGATGACTCCTGCGTCAATGGCTGGTTTGACCCAAGGATATGAGGCGAGGTAGAATTGTTCGTCGAAAATTGCGTAGTTAGCCATGTTTTCCCCCTAAAGTTTTGATGAGTTTGAGATTCTATAGCAATTAGTTTTCCATGAACTCGATCGCCGATCAGGAATTTACACAAAACAGACTTTATGAAATGGTTTTAAGTTCCTGGTAAAATATCAATTTTTGTGACTCAGCAATTATCGAAGGCTCGATTCTGCCTTCCGAAATTATGCCTTTTTCCCCTCAGTTAATTGAGCGATCGCCAGTTTGATCAATTCTACAAAACTTGGAACTTTTTTCAGGATTCCTTTCTCAATCCTGGGTTAATTTTTAATTATTTTCATCCAATCCATTAATCGTATACACAAAATATATATTTTGTCAAGTAACTTTTTGTAAATAAAATATGGAGTATTTGCTCAAGGAATTTATAAAAAAATGTAACGAAAATTTGACCTAAATTTGTCGAATTGTGTCATGTGCAGGCTCAAATCGCCTAATGGCAAGCGTTTTCTGGTAAAAATGCTTATGGGATAAAAAAATTCCCGATTCCCGAAAACAGCATCTTAAAGGAGCCTAACCGGATGTTCACTCACGTCAAGCCCACCATTCGCCACGTTGTGCCGGAAAACTTGCAGGGGCGATCGCTCATGAAGGTGGTCTATGTCGTACTAGAACCGCAGTATCAAAGCGCCCTGTCGGCAGCGGTTCGATCGATCAATCAGAAAAATCCGAATTTGGCAATAGAAATCAGTGGCTACCTGATCGAGGAACTCCGCAGCCCGGAAAATTACGAGGCCTTCAAGCGGGATGTGGCGGATGCCAATGTATTTATTGCTTCTCTAATTTTCATCGAAGATTTGGCAGAAAAAGTGGTAGCGGCAGTTGAACCGCTGCGCGACAGCTTGGATGTCGCCGTCGTCTTCCCGTCGATGCCGGGGGTGATGCGACTAAATAAAATGGGTAGTTTCTCGATGGCACAGTTGGGACAAAGCAAAAGTGCGATCGGCGAATTCATGAAAAAACGGAAGGAAAAATCCGGGAGTTCCTTCCAAGACGGAATGCTGAAACTGCTGCAAACTTTGCCGAAAGTGCTGAAATATTTGCCCATCGACAAAGCCCAAGATGCCCGCAACTTCATGCTGAGTTTCCAGTATTGGCTGGGGGGTTCCCAAGAAAACTTGGAAAACTTCCTGCTGATGCTGTCACATAAATATGTATTCAAAGGCCAGGAACAGCTAAGTTTTCAAGATCCCGTTGTCTACCCGGATATGGGAATTTGGCATCCTTTGGCACCGTCGATGTTTGAGGATGTAAAAGGATATCTCACCTGGTACAACGCCCGCAAAGATATTTCGGCAGATCTCAAAGACCCCCTCGCACCTTGCATCGGCTTGGTGTTGCAGCGGACTCACTTAGTCACGGGAGATGACGCGCACTATGTAGCAATGGTGCAGGAATTGGAGGCAATGGGGGCGCGGGTGGTGCCGATTTTTGCCGGCGGTTTGGACTTCTCGAAACCAGTCGAGACTTTTTTCTTGGAAGTTGGAACCAAAGGTGTTGCGCCACTGCCGATCGTTGATGCGGTGGTTTCTCTGACTGGTTTTGCGCTGGTGGGCGGCCCGGCGAAACAAGATCACCCGAAGGCGATCGAGACTTTGAAAAAGCTAAACTGCCCTTACATGGTGGCTTTGCCGCTGGTTTTCCAAACGACGGAAGAGTGGGAAAATAGCGATTTAGGCTTGCACCCGATTCAAGTTGCTTTGCAAATTGCCATTCCCGAGTTGGATGGCGCGATCGAACCGATTATTTTGTCGGGAAGAGACGGCGCAACTGGCAAGGCGATCGCCCTGCAAGATAGAATCGAAGCAATTTCCCAGCGCGCCATGAAGTGGGCAATGCTGCGCCGCAAACCAAAATTAGATAAAAAAGTTGCCATCACAGTTTTCAGTTTCCCGCCGGACAAAGGCAACGTCGGAACAGCCGCTTATTTGGACGTTTTCGGCTCGATTTACCAAGTATTGAAAGCCTTAAAAGGCAACGGTTACGACTTGCCAGAATTGCCGGATTCCGCCGAAAAACTGATGCAAGAAGTCATCCACGACGCAACAGCCCAATACCAAACTCCGGAATTAAATGTTGCTTACCGGATGTCGGTAGCTGAATACGAAGAATTCACTCCTTACTCGGAACGCTTGCAAGAAAACTGGGGCCCGCCTCCGGGACATTTGAACAGCGACGGACAAAATTTGCTGATTTTCGGCAAACATTTTGGCAATGTGTTTATCGGAGTGCAACCTACTTTTGGATACGAAGGCGATCCGATGCGGTTGTTATTCTCTCGTTCCGCCAGCCCGCACCACGGTTTTGCTGCTTACTACACTTATTTGGAGCGCATTTGGGGTGCGGATGCGGTGCTGCACTTTGGCACTCACGGTTCGCTAGAATTCATGCCCGGTAAGCAGATGGGAATGTCTGGGGAATGTTATCCCGACAGTTTGATCGGCAAAATTCCCAATATCTATTATTACGCCGCCAACAATCCCAGCGAGGCAACAATTGCTAAGCGCCGCAGTTATGCTGAAACAATTAGCTATCTGACTCCTCCGGCAGAAAATGCTGGTTTGTACAAAGGTTTGCAGGAACTCAGCGAGTTAATTGCTTCTTATCAAACTTTGAAAGAGACTGGGCGCGGTGTGCCGATTGTTGATGCGATCGTCGAAAAATGCCGTTTGGTGAATTTGGACAAAGATATCGCCCTACCTCCGGAACAAGAAAGAGGGGTTGCTGCGGGAATGACTGCGGAGGAACGCGACAATTTAGTTGGCTTGGTTTACCGCAAGTTGATGGAGATTGAGTCGCGGTTGTTACCTTGCGGTTTGCACGTTATCGGTAAGCCGCCGACTGCGGAAGAGGCGATCGCAACTTTGGTGAATATCGCCAATTTAGACCGCGAAGAAGACGGGCTGATCAGCTTGCCGCGGATTATTGCTAACAGTCTCGGACGCGATATCGGCGAAATTTACACTAACAGCGACAAAGGCATTTTAACTGATGTCGAATTGCTGCAAAACATCACCTTGGCCTGTCGGGATGCCGTTGGCGCTTTGGTGAAGGAACAAACCGACGCTGAGGGTAGAGTTTCCCTTGTTTCTAAGTTGAATTTCTTCAACATGGGCAAGAAAACACCTTGGGTTGAAGCCTTGCACGCTGCAGGTTACAAAAAAATCGATCCAGAACCGATTAAACCGCTGTTTGAGTATCTGGAATTCTGCTTGCAGCAAGTTTGTGCCGATAACGAATTGGGCGCTTTGTTGCGGGCGTTAGAAGGCGAGTATGTTCTGCCTGGCCCCGGTGGCGATCCGATTCGCAACCCGGATGTTTTGCCGACTGGCAAGAATATGCACGCTTTGGACCCGCAGTCAATCCCTACAACGGGGGCGGTTAAGTCTGCTAAGGTTGTAGTCGATCGGCTGTTAGAAAGACAGCGCGTTGATAACGGCGGAAATTACCCAGAAACGATCGCCGTTGTGTTGTGGGGAACCGACAACATCAAGACTTACGGTGAATCCCTCGCCCAAGTAATGTGGATGGTGGGAGTGAAGCCAGTACCCGACGCATTGGGCCGGGTAAACAAACTCGAATTGCTTTCTTTAGAAGAGTTGGGACGCCCTCGGATCGACGTAGTAATTAACTGTTCCGGCGTATTCCGCGACTTGTTCATCAACCAAATGAATTTGTTAGATAAAGCCGTGAAAATGGCAGCGGAAGCCGACGAACCGTTAGAGATGAACTTCGTCCGCAAACACGCCCTGAAGCAAGCCGAAGAAATGGGAATAAACCTGCGACAAGCAGCAACCCGGGTATTTTCCAATGCCTCCGGTTCCTATTCATCTAACATCAACTTGGCGGTGGAAAACAGCACTTGGGAAAGCGAAGCCGAGTTGCAGGAAATGTACTTAACTCGCAAATCCTTCGCCTTTTCTTCCGACAATCCGGGAACAATGGAACAAGACCGGAAGATTTTTGAATCCTCCTTGAAAACTGCGGAAGTGACATTCCAGAACTTGGATTCTGCCGAGATTTCCCTAACCGACGTGTCGCACTATTTCGACTCCGATCCGACTAAATTGATCGGCAGTTTGCGCGCAGATGGGAAGCAACCGACATCCTTTGTTGCTGATACAACGACAGCCAACGCGCAGGTGCGGACGCTATCAGAAACCGTGCGTTTAGATTCGCGGACTAAGCTGCTGAATCCAAAGTGGTACGAGGGGATGTTGTCGCACGGTTATGAAGGCGTGCGGGAGATTTCTAAGCGTCTGGTGAATACGACTGGATGGAGTGCGACGGCGGGCGCTGTGGATAATTGGGTGTATGAGGATGTCAACACTACGTTTATCCAAGATGAGGAGATGCAAAAGCGTTTGCTTAACTTAAATCCTCATTCTTTCCGCAAGATAGTCAGCACTTTGCTTGAGGTGAATGGCCGGGGTTATTGGGAAACTTCGGAGAACAATTTGGACAGGTTGCGTGAACTTTATCAGGAGGTCGAAGACCGGATTGAGGGAGTAGAATAAGGTTCCCAAATTAGTTTAAAATGGTGTAGGGCGTAGCTTATACCCCTGCACTATTTTTAGACTACTAAAGCAAAGACTATAATGAAAATAATTAATGACTCAAATAAACAAACTCCTCGCCAAGCTGATGGTTGGTGCATCCGATGCTAATTTTTCCTTTAGCGATTTATGTCAAATACTCCAGATTTTAAGATTTGAGGTAAGAATTAATGGTAGTCACCATATTTTCAGCAAGGAGGGAGTCGCAGAAATTCTCAACCTCCAACCCCAAAAAGCAGATAAATCAAAAGCTAAAGCTTATCAAGTAAAGCAAGTTCGTGCAGTAATTTTGAAATATAAATTGGTTAACCAAGATGATAATGAAGTATGAAGTAATCATTTACTGGAGTGATGAAGACCAGGCATTTATTGCCGAAGTACCAGAATTGCCAGGATGTGCTGCGGATGGGGAAACTTATCAAGAAGCATTGCAAAATCTAGAGATTATTATGCAGGAGTGGGTTGAGACTGCTCGGCAATTAGGGCGATCGATCCCTCAACCTAAAGGTAGATTAATGTTCGCATAAGGGAGCAAGGTTCCCGCCCTTTTTAATTCGATCTGTTAGAAAGATACTGAGTTTTCACATACTGTTTCAACACGGGATTCAAACTAAACAAAGTTATCTTTTCCCGTTCTACAGCATCCAATAAAAACCGATTTCCAAGAGATCGCACTGCATTGACTATTTCTGACGGCGAAAATTGTATTTTGTTGAAAATTTGCGACACAGCAAGGGGTTCAGGTTGATTAGCCAGGTGAACCATCACTGCTAATTCTGCCGGAGTCAAACGCCCAAAAGGTTGAGATAACTGAGATTGCAACCCTTCATCTAAAATCGGCATCTCGCAGTGCAAAAACTCAGAAACTCTTCCCCCAAACAACTCTCGAATCAGCGTTGCAGTGAACTCCAACCACAGAGGATTGCCTTGATAAATGTCAATCAAAGTTGACCATGTTTCCTCATCAGATAACTTTTGTGAGTTCAAAATTTCTTTAGCTGCTTCTCCTAAACTTCCCAATACCAAACATCGCACGGGATGATGATATTTTGATAATCTGGCAATTTCTCTGGGTTTTTCCCAACTATTCAATATCAAACAACTTTGATGACAAACTTCGGCAATAAGTTTAAAAAATAACTGATAATCTTCATATCCAGTTTTATATTGTCCCGCTAGTTGTCCGCTGCCCAAAAGCATCTGTACATCATCGAGGACAATCAGACATCGGTTTTTTCGCAGGTAATCGAGGATTTGGGCAATTTTGGTTTCGATGTTTTGGGAAATTTCTGATTGTTGGGAAAAGATTTGCAGGAGGTTGGTGAGGGTTGCGTCTAGGGTTGGGGAAAAGCGCAGGCTGCGATAGATGACGTAATCGAATTGGGTTTTGATGCGATCGATTAGGGCCAGGGAGAGGGTTGTTTTGCCGATGCCGCTGATTCCGAGGAGGGCGATGAGGCGAGTGCGATCCTGGGTTATCCAGTTTTCGAGGGTGGAGAGTTCGGAAGTGCGATCGAAAAAGGTGAATATTTCGGGTGAGTCGCCTAAGTCTATGTGGAGTTGGGTTGGAGTTTGTTGGGGGTTTTGAGCTTCTGTTGGACTTCTCGCCCTTTCTTGACAAACATTGAGGTTATTATTAACTGTTACATTCTCGCTTCCAATAGTTGGTGAAAAATTAGTATAAAATTTTGCCCTTTCTAGTATTGCTCTAACATTTACTTTACTAACTTCTTCGCCGAAGACATCTGATAGTATCTTCCATAATTCAGAAGCAGCAACCCTAACATACCCTTCACTACAATCGCGGTCTTGCGCTACTCTTGTTGCATATTTTCTACCTTGCAGCACTTCTTTTAAAATAGCTTCTTGCAGGTCGTCTAAGTGCTTTCCTGTTGTGGAAAAAACTTTTTCATCTGCAAATCTTAAGACTTCGTTAAGCTCCATAGAGCGCGTCTGGGGTAATTTTTAGTTATTATAACTTATTTTTTATAACTTTTTAGATAACAAAATATAACATTTTCTAAAGTGAGTGGGGGGCGATGATCCAAAGTGGTCATTGTATGATTTTTGGAGTGGAGGTTGGTTGCACTGAGGGCGATCGTGCTACATCCGTTATTGTGGATATTTTGGGCATTTGCGGGGTGTCTGGGGTCAGTCCCGACAGTTCCGAATTACACGACTTAGAATTTCGCACATTATGTAGATTATACCTGACTAGGAGTCAACAATGGCTAAAGATAAAATTGGTGAAGTTAAAACGCCATCCGGTTCTACATACTATGTTTATTGGGACAAAGGTACTGGCGAAGTATATGTTGGCAGTGAGTCTGCTGGTAAAGCCGACTCAAAGGGTGAGGCTTTGCGTAAAGCTGACTACTACGCAACTACGCTTAAAAAATTGAAGGATTGATTGAAAAAAGTTGCGATCGCCCACATTTACAGGAAAAGTTAAAGGTTGGGCGATCGCTCTCTCGGATCTACTATGCGGTAGTGGGAAAGATGAGAGAGGGCGCAAGGGCCATCATTTCTTAAGCTCTCCGTTATATATAAAATATTTGTCGATAAGGATTGATAATGATGACATTAATTCTAATTGTAATTGTGATTGCCACTATTGCTTACTTTGTCTTAGTTAATAAAAATGAAAATCAAACTCCTAGCCTTCCTAATCGTAATGAAATAAGATCCCCGACCATTGATGAAAGTCAACTGAATGACGATCTGAGTTCAGCAGTAGGGATAGATTATCGAAACCTGCGGCATTGTCTAGCAGTTAAAGATTTTGAATCCGCTAATAAGGAAACTAAATCTCTTTTTGAAAAAATTTCCTCTATAGACCTTAAGCTAATGGATCCCGATCCTCAAAAAAGGAAAATACCAAGAATTCCTTGCACAGATATATGTACTATAGACAGGCTGTGGGTCAAATACAGCGAAGGACGTTTTGGTTTTAGTGTTCAATTTATGATTTGGTCGGATATTTATCTTCGTCTTTACAATGAGAAAAAAGAATTTAACAGGCGAGAAAAAATTGAAAGTAGCGACGACGAACTTAACTTCTCCGCTCAGTTGGATTCCATGCGTAAATTCTATGACATAATAGGATGGGAAAAGGATTCTCGTCTAATTTATCAAGAGTCAGCACCAGAGGGTCATTTACCCCACATATTTTGGCATAGTCATCCATTTCATTACTTTACTATGGTAAACGTGTTTGAGCGACTTATGAGCTGTCGTAAGTAGAAAAAAAGATACCTAGGCTCAGTCAACACATCGCCCAACTTAATCAAATGGATTCAACATTCTTAACCCATCAACGCGCTTAAAATCCTCAGCATTGCGAGTTACCAAGACACTTCTCTAAGTTGCAACTGGAATTCCAAAGCATCCACACGATACGGCAAAAAACCTCGCCATCTCTTTAAATTTTTTCTCGGCAATCTTTCACTACTACCCTCAGTCTGGCTTGTTACCCGATCGCGAATCAATGCTGACAATACTTCTAAAAGCTGCTGTTGCTCGTCAGGAGTGAGACTTTGAGCCTGACTCAGTACCTCGCTATAAGTAGACATAGGCTTTATGTTGAGATTTTTGGGCTGATTGTTATTATAGCAATTTAGGATCGAAGGAATGGCGATCGCCCTTATTTTCCCAAAGTACGATCGCACTTCAGTTAATCATAAATTTCTCTCCTGTGTCCAATCTGGTGAATAGTAATCACCTTTAAATCATCATCAAAAGAATAAATTACCCGATAATCACCCACTCTTAACTTAAAGAAACCTGCCAGATTAGCCGACAACGGCATAGGAGTAATTTGTTCAAAATTTTCAGCCAACCAATTGATTTTATTACCTATACGCTCCTGCACAGCCTGAGTCAATCTTTCTTGGTTAACCAGAGCTTCTGCAGTCAACTCAACCGAATAGCTCATTACGATTTCATGCCAAGTTTTTGATAAACTTCCCCAGGTTCGACGCTACTTTTTCCTGCTTGTTTGCGCTTCATTGAATCTAACAATTTCTGCTTGACTTCTTCCTTAACTTCTAAACCTGCATCAGGATCGCCCAAATATTCTTCTAAACACTGTTCCACGGTATGCCGAATTAAGTCCCGCAATTGGTCAACTGTCATGTCTTTGACTTGCATCTTAATCTCCTAGTCTGTGGGATTATCAATAAATAATAGCAACTTTAGTATTGAACAAATGAATCAGGATGTTGGTATCGAGAAGATATTTATTAATCATCCTATTCTTCTCTAAGTTGCAACTGGAATTCCAAAGCATCCACACGATACGGCAAAAAACCTCGCCATCTCTTTAAATTTTTCCTGGGCAATCTTTCACTGCTACCCTCAGTCTGGGTTGTTACCCGATCGCGCATCAAAGCTGACAATACTTCTAAAAGCTGCTGTTGCTCATCAGGAGTAAGATTTTGAGCCTGACTCAGTACCTCGCTATAAGTAGACATAGGCTTTATGTTGAGATTTTTGGGCTGATTGTCATTATAGCAATTTAGGATCGAGGGAAGTACGATCGCCCTTTTTTCCTAAAGTGCGATCCGGTTATGCTATATTATAAGTAGATACGTTTTGTATATACACTATCATGCAGTTTGAATGGGATGAAAATAAAAACGCCCAAAACCTCAAAAAACATGGCATTAGCTTTGAAGAAGCTCAAGAAATCTTTGACGGAATCGTTTTTAATGCCATTGATGAGCGTTTCGACTACGGAGAAATCCGAGAAATCAGTATTGGTGCCATACAAGGTGTCGTTATCGTTACCGTAGCGCATACTGAAAGAAATGGAGCTATCCGCATCATCTCTGCAAGAAAAGCCACTCGTCAAGAAAAAAATACCTACTATGACTATCTCGCGCAAACGACTTGAAGAATTAGAAAATATTCCAGAATCTGCGATCGATACCTCTGATATTCCTGAATTAGATGCGAATTTTTGGGCAAAAGCAAAACTCGTAACACCACTGACAAAACAAGCTATTTCTTTAAGAGTTGATAGCGATGTATTAGATTGGTTTAAAAGCCAAGGAAAAGGTTATCAATCTCTAATGAATGCTGTGCTGCGCTCTTATGTTGAACATCACATAAAAAGCAGTGAATAAATAAATGTACGATCGCCCTTTTCTTCCCAAAGTACGCCCTAATACACTTCACGACGATGAGCAATAACAGTCACAACCACACGCTTTTGCTCATCATCAATGTCATAAACTACCCGATAATCTCCAACGCGATAGCGATAGTATCCAGCTAATTCGCCTTTGAGTTGCTTAATATTTGGATGACTGCGAGGGTCAGTTTTCAACATCTCAAAACATCTATCTAGCTTGCGTTGTAAAGAAGCTGATGCTTCTTCAAAAAACTCCTGAGCATCAAAGCTAAGAACGACTGAATAAAACTTTAGACTTTCATCAGTATTTTCGTTTGAGTTGCTCAACTGAAGTCACCTTACCTGCTGCTACATCTTTTTGGGCTTTATTAAATACTTCAAGAAAACCGGGAATTTTTAATAATTCCACCGTAGCTTCATTGCTTTCACGTTCTGCTAAATAAGCTAAGAAATCAGCCACAACGATCAGCCGTTCAGGAGATAAGCGATCTATGGATTGCTTAAGATTCTGGCGAAGTTCTTGAGTTTTCATAGTTCATAGCTATTGAAAATTATTAGAGCTGGCTGTTTGATTATACCAGATAGTCTGAAATTTGGCTCCTGCGACCCTGATTTTCCCTGCATTGCGATCGCCCCGATATTGCCTGCAGTGCGATCGCCCTGAACTTCCTCTGCATGAAAATTTAGTTTTGAGGAATGTTGGCAGTAAATTTAATGTTATTACCTACGCTTCAACCCCAGCACGCTGAGAAAAAAGCTCGACAAAACCATCTGCAAACCAACAGTCAGGCAAGTGAGCGAGGGAATAACCAAACGCAGAGTTTTAGAAGGATCGAGAGAACCGAAAGCAGTTTTGCTCCAGATAGTTAATGATAGGAACGAGCCAAATATTCCGATTAAAATCAGCGTGACTCCGACAATCAATCCTGTCTCTAGGGTGACATAGCGAAATATTTTGTTGAGTTTGGGGTCTTCTGGCAGGAATTTCTCGCTGATGGCAAAAATCTTGGTGAAAAAAGCAAAAGTTATTGCTTGAAAACCGATGATAATTGCGATCGCACCATACAGCAGCGTGTGTACATCAAAGCTGATACTCCCAATCTTTTGAGTACCGGGCAACAGCCAAATGCTAACAATTAGACCCCAAATCATCAGCGCAGTACCCGGATACAAAAACAGCCACCGAGGACTGTAAAGCAGCAAAAATCGCAGGTGCCGCCAGCCATCTCGCCAAGTTCGCAAGTGCGGCGGGCGGCTGCGGCCGTCGGGAGAAAGTACCGTTGGGATTTCAGTTATCCGCAGCTTGTACACAGATGCCTTGACCACCATTTCGCTAGCAAATTCCATCCCCGTCGTTTGCAAGTCGAGTTTCAAAATTGAGTCTCTCCTAAAACCCCTGAGTCCGCAGTGAAAATCGCCCACGGGACTTGCAAAAAATAGCCGCCCAACCCATGTCAGCACCGGATTTCCTAAATATTTGTGCAGCGGCGGCATTGCACCCGGTTTGATTCCCCCTTGAAAGCGGTTTCCCATTACTAAGTCGAAACCTTCTCGCAATTTGTTGACAAAAAAGCCGAGGTTGGAAAAATTGTAGCTGTCGTCAGCATCGCCCATGATAATATAAACTCCGCGCGCTGCAATGATGCCTCCCATCAGGGCGCTGCCGTAGCCTTTGGCTGCTACGGGCACAACTCTCGCTCCCATTCTGGTAGCGATAGCTTGAGAACCGTCAGTGCTGCCGTTGTCTGCTATGATGACCTCGCCTGCAATATCAAGTTCGCGCAGGGACTTCTGTGCCTTCTCGATGCAGATTTCTAAAGTTTCTGCTTCGTTCAGACAAGGCATGAGTATTGATAGTTCTAGAGTATATTCTCCGTTTGGGTTGGTCTGCTCTGCCATATATTTGTTCGACTCTCGATCGCGATCGACCATACTTGATTTTCCCGTATCTCTGCTTAAAATATTAGTGGTGAATAAAATCTAACAAAACTTAATTAAAGTTTTTCAGGTTTGTGGGAACGGCAATTTTTGATTGTACTATAGGTTAGTAAATTTATGAATAGAAGCGTTTTTATGTTATTGCTTGCTGCAATATTGTGCGGCGTCGCAGGTCAATTTAGTCTGAAGGCAGGAGCTAAAATATTAGGGCCCATTGGCGCTGCTAATTTAATAGAAAAAATTCTAGCAATGGCTACTCAGCCGTTGATAGTAGGTGGTCTTTCTTTGTATGCAATTTCTTCGATCGGCTTTATTGTAGTTTTGTCGCGGGCAAACCTTAGCATAGTCTCGCCTTTACTGTCAATTAGTTATCTGTTTACTGTTTTAGGCGGCAAACTTATATTTCACGAGCCTTTGCCGCCGCTGCGGTTGGTAGGCGTGGGGCTAATTATGACAGGAGTAATTTTTGTACTCAGAGGTCAAGCTGGGGGGGTGACTGGAGGCAACTAGCGATCGCTTTTAAGATTGACGCTTGAGTGCTGAATTGATAACTTAGGTCAAAGGGTATATTTGAGCCTTCTGTTATGAAATGATACTGCTGTATGTCTAATATTTCTGAGCCTGTGAATCCCAATCAATTATTGAGCGATCGTACCGCAGTTCTTGCTACCATGCACCAAAAAGAACGGGTGATGGCTCCAGTGTTGGAACGAGAATTGGGTGTAAATATCTTAGTACCTGCGGTGCTTGACACTGACGCATTCGGCACGTTCACCAGAGAAGTTAAACGCTTAGGAACACAAATAGAAGCGGCTCGCCATAAAGCACAAAAAGCCCTAGAAATTGCGGGCGAAACTCTTGGCTTTGCCAGCGAAGGTACTTTCGGTCCTCACCCAATGATGCCGTATCTTCCAGCTAACAGAGAAATAGTGATTTTATTAGATCGATCCAACAATCTAGAACTAATTGGCGACTCTTTCTCGGTTGAAACTAACTACAGTCACCAGTTAGTTTCCAGTATAGAAGAAGCAGATGATTTTGCTAAAAAAGCGGGATTTCCCGATCACGCACTGGTGGTTATAGTTGGCGATGCTGCCCTCGGTAACGGCGAAATTGTCAAGGGCATTAAGACAGAAAAACAACTTTTTGACGCTGTAACAGCAGGCTTTGAAAAATCGTCAACCGGCCGAGTTCACATCGAAACAGATATGCGGGCGATGTACAATCCAACTCGGATGAAAAACATCGAAAATGCAACTCTCGATTTAGTTAAAAAATTTAAGCAATTCTGCCCGGAGTGCGCTTGGCCGGGATTCGATATTGCTGAGACGAAAATCGGATTGCCCTGCGGACTTTGCTATTTTCCGACTCAGCTAGTGCGATCGGCAATCTATAAATGCAAAAACTGCGGTTATACTAAAGAAAAACTATTTCCCGACGGTCGAGAGACTGCCGATCCTTCCCTGTGTCAATATTGTAACCCTTAGAAAAATAATTGCCTAAACTTAGTAAAATTTGCAACAATATTATTGATAGTTCCCTAATAAAAATCACTAATGATAGCCGTAGAAACAGAACGCAACTGGAAACCCGTTATTAAAGAATTCGAGGCTGTAGTCGGCAAAAATGGCGTTGTGCAGCGCCGCGAAGAATTGATTGTCTACGAGTGCGACGGACTCGCCAGCTACCGCCAGCGCCCCGCCGTGGTGGTATTGCCTCGAACTACGGAGGAAGTGGCGCAATTGGTCAAAATATGCGATCGCAACTCAATTCCCTGGGTGGCTAGAGGCGCAGGAACCGGCCTTTCCGGCGGCGCTTTGCCTGTAGAAAACTGCGTGCTGATTGTCACTGCCCTGATGCGAAAAATCCTGAAAGTAGACTTAGAAAATCAGCAAGTAGTCGTGCAACCGGGAGTAATTAATAACTGGGTAACCCAAGCAGTTAGCGGCGCCGGTTTCTACTACGCACCCGATCCTTCCAGTCAAATTGTTTGTTCGATTGGCGGCAACGTTGCCGAAAATTCTGGCGGGGTTCACTGCCTCAAATACGGAGTCACAACGAATCACGTTTTAGGATTAAAATTGGTACTGCCCGACGGTTCAATTGTCGATGTCGGTGGCGAAATTCCCGAAATGCCCGGTTACGATTTAACTGGTGTATTTGTCGGTTCCGAAGGCACTTTAGGAATCGCTACAGAAGTTACTTTGCGAATTCTCAAAGCGCCTGAATCTATTTGCGTTCTCCTAGCGGATTTTTCCAGTATAGAAGCAGCGGGCGAATCGGTTTCCGATATTATCAGCGCTGGCATTATTCCCGGCGGCATGGAAATCATGGACAACATCAGCATCAATGCTGTGGAAGATGTGGTGGCAACTGGATGTTATCCCCGCGATGCGGCGGCAATTCTCCTCGTAGAAATCGACGGTTTAGAAGTGGAAGTTGCCACAAACAAACAGCGGATTGCTGATATTTGCAAGCATAACGGAGCACGAAATATCACGACAGCAAGCGACCCGGAAACCCGCCTAAAAATTTGGAAAGGGCGGAAAGCTGCTTTTGCAGCGGCGGGTCATCTCAGCCCGGATTATTACGTGCAAGACGGCGTAATTCCGCGGACGCAAATGGCTTATGTTTTGAAAGAAATTGAGGATTTGAGCGAGAAATACGGTTATCGGATTGCTAATGTATTTCACGCCGGAGACGGGAATTTGCACCCGCTGATTCTGTACGATAACTCGGTAAAAGGTGCGCTGGAAAAGGTGGAAGAATTGGGCGGAGAAATTCTCAGGCTTTGTGTGAAAGTTGGCGGAAGTCTTTCGGGGGAACACGGCATCGGCGCTGACAAGAAGTGTTTTATGCCGGATATGTTTTCCGAGGTAGATTTGGAGACGATGCAGTGGGTGCGTCAGGTGTTTAATCCGAAAGGTTTGGCGAATCCTGGAAAAATGTTTCCGACGCCGAAGACTTGTGGGGAAGCGGCGAGGGCTAAGGTTGAAACTTTTAAGAAGTTGGATGGTGCGGAGGTTTTTTAATTCACTATTTATGCGGGTAAGGTGAGCAGAAAAGCACCCTAGGATTGTCTCTAAAATGGGGAGGCAGAGCCTCTAAGTATGCGTTCCCAGCAAGAGTCTGGGAACGATAAAAAACGAGAAAAATCGTTTTTTACGAGTGCGAGAGTCCCGCTCGCTTGCTTGCCTATATATCACGTTGGTAAGGTGCGGATTACGCACTCTGCGCTAAGGTGCGATCGGAATTTTGATAGTAAATTCCGTGCCCTTGCCCAATTCGGACGTACAATTTAATTCGCCGTTGTGTCTTTCTACAATAATTTGATAGCTAATTGACAAACCCATTCCCGTGCCTTTACCAATGGGTTTGGTAGTAAAAAATGTATCGAATATGCGCTGCTTGACTTCCTCAGTTATTCCCGGCCCGTTGTCACCAATTTTAATTTCTACAAAATTGCCGACAACTTCCGTGCCAATCCTAATCTGGCTGGGATTTTCTAGCATTTCTTGACAATTTAGCCTACTGTTCGCATCTTCTAAAGCATCGATAGCATTGCTGAGAATATTCATAAAAACTTGATTTATCGGCCCAGCGAAACACTCAACAGTCGGCAATTCTGCGTATTGTTTGACAATTTGAATTGGCGGCTTTTCTCCGTTCCCTTTCAAACGGTGATTGAGAATTAACAGCGTGCTGTCAATACCTTCGTGGAGGTTAATGGGTTTCATCTGTGAATCGTCGTGCCGCGAAAAGTTCCGCAGCGACTGCACAATCTGGCAAATCCGCTCGACACCCATGCTCATTGAGGATAGTATTTTAGGTAAATCTTCAGCTAAAAAATCGAGTTCATTTTCTTCTCTTTCCTGTTGAATTTCCGCGACTGGATTAGGATAATGCTTTTGGTAAAGTTCGAGGTGGTCAAACAAGTCTTGAGTATAATTTGTGAGATGAGCGAGATTGCCGTAAATGAAGCTGACTGGGTTGTTAATTTCGTGAGCTACTCCAGCCAGTAGCAATCCCAAACTAGACATTTTTTCGCTTTGAACTAATTGGGAATTAGTGGCTTTGAGTTCGTTAAGTGTGGCTGCTAGTTGAGCGGCTTGTTCTCTGCTTTGTGCTTCAGAATTATGCAAGGCTTCTTCGGCTTGTTTGCGCTCAGTGATGTCTCTCTGTACGCCAATAAAATGAGTTAATTTGCCCAGTCGATCGCGCACAGGAGATATTGAGAAACAATTCCAGAACGCGGTTCCGTCTTTGCGGTAATTCTTTAATATTACCTTGCATTCGCTTTCTGTTTGCAAGGCTTGGCGAATTATTTCTACTGCCGCCGGATCAGTATCGCTTCCGTGCAAAAATCGGCCGTTTTTTCCGATAATTTCCTGCCGCCGATAACCTGTCATGCTTTCAAATGCGGGATTGCAATAAATAATTGGATTTTCGGGGTCAGTGGCGTCAGAAATGGTAACTCCAGTGCTAGTAGCCGCTATAGCTCGATCGTACAACCAAAGCATTTCTTCTGCGCGCTTGCGATCGGTAATGTCGCGTAGCGTAGCTAAATAAGCTATTTCTCCATCCCATTCCGTTTCCACCACCCGCATTTCTACTACAGCATTTGCTTTTTGCTTGCGAATAGCTTCAACTTCTGTTTGCACGACGCGAGTTCCTGGTGCTTCTGTTTTTCCAACTTGGGGAATAATATCCGTCGCCATCTCAAGGTCGCAAGCTGAAACTTCTACTACTAAATTGCCAAAAAATGCTTGCCCTAAAAGTTCGTCTGCGGTGCAGTTAAACAAGGCTTCTGCTGACGGGTTGGCAAAACAAATAAGTCCTAGCTTGTTGACGATTGCGATGCCGTCGGCATTTTTTTCGATCACATTCCGAAACCGAGATTCGCTAGCTTTCAAATCATGCTTTAGCTGTTCCATTGCTCGCTCCATCTGCTGCAATTCGCACAAACTAAGACTATAAGCTTCGGAAATATTGGCCTCGGTCGAATTCTCTGCTCTTTTTTTGGTCATCTGTTGATAGCCTGTTCTATTGGTCAGATGGGAAGCAGTTTTTTTATGGTTCCTGCTAATATTACTGAGTTTATTTTCTGGATCAGCTTCTTGAAAAAACATATTTCTACCCTACCAAATTATTTTCTAGATTAAGGTGGTGCGATCGCCCTATTTTCCGGGAAATTTAGGGATATAGCAATTTAC
Source organism: Microcoleus sp. AT3-D2 (assembly GCF_036705715.1). Taxonomy (NCBI): domain Bacteria; kingdom Bacillati; phylum Cyanobacteriota; class Cyanophyceae; order Oscillatoriales; family Microcoleaceae; genus Microcoleus; species Microcoleus sp. AT3-D2. The sequence goes on from NZ_JAUBVE010000074.1 coordinate 29,102, forward strand.
ACCCGATGCTAGCACATTACTTTTAGAATTCATCCTAAAACATCGTTAAAATTCAAGAGCGATCGCCCTATCATTATCTATTAACTTTTATTAAGTAATTTCAACAACATTGACACTTACGTAGCGACACGAACTGTGCAAGCTGGATATGGCTTCAATCCCCCTCGCACTCACAAAATAACCAGTTCCACGCGCAAGTTCTACATATTTAGAAGCCACTGGTCAGTATAAAATATTATATAAGTTTGACAAAAAACATGGTCAAAAATAAGCGAACTCATCTTTATTTTCTTAAAAAGGATCATAATTAGCCATTACCAAATCATCTCCCTGCAGGCAGATGTGATATAGAATATAACCTATCTATTTTTGCGATCGCAACTTCAAACCAATGGCACGTCTAGCACTTCTGAGCACATCCAATAAAAGCGGACTAATCGACTTAGCGCGCAGTCTAGTAGAAGAATTTGAATTTGACATAATTAGTAGTGGCGGGACAGCAACAGCCCTCAAAGAAGCAGGCATCCCAGTCACCAAAGTTGCGGAATATACTGGTTCTCCCGAAATTTTGGGAGGGCGAGTCAAAACACTTCACCCACGAATCCACGGTGGCATTTTAGCACGCCGCGATGTACCGGAAGACCTCGCAGATTTAACCGCAAATAAAATTCGAGCGATCGATCTAGTTGTAGTCAATTTGTATCCATTTGAAGAGACAATTTCTAAGCCAGGAGTTACTCTAGCAGACGCAATTGAGCAGATAGATATCGGCGGGCCGGCAATGTTGAGAGCTTCCGCCAAAAACCACGCTCATTTGACAGTTTTGTGCGACCCAGAACAGTACAATACTTATTTAAAAGAACTGCGGGAAAATGGCGGCGAAGCATCCTTAGAGTTTCGGCAAAAATGCGCCTTAGAAACCTTCAAACATACAGCCAACTACGATCGCGCGATCGCAACTTATCTCAGCAGCAGCCAATCCCCTGAAGCATCTTCGCTACCACAGCAGTTTAATTTATCAGGAAAAGAGTTGCAAACTCTCCGCTACGGCGAAAATCCCCATCAAGCAGCCACCTGGTATCAAAGCGGAAGTACACCCACAGGCTGGACGACTAGCACCATCCTGCAAGGCAAAGAATTAAGCTACAATAATTTAGTAGATTTAGAAGCAGCAAGGCGGCTAATCGTAGAATTCCCGGACACACCCGCCGCCGCTATTCTGAAGCATACAAATCCTTGCGGTACAGCCTTGGGAACAACTATTTCTGAAGCGTATCAAAAAGCCTTCGACACCGATTCAGTCTCAGCTTTCGGCGGAATTGTCGCCCTAAATCGCCCGATTGATGCTGCTACCGCAACGGCCTTAACTCAAACTTTTTTAGAATGTATCGTCGCGCCGGGGTGCGAACCTGAAGCAGAAGAAATTATCAAGAAAAAGGCGAAAGTTCGAGTATTAATTTTGCCAGATTTGACTCAAGGGCCGCCACAAACTGTTAAAATTATTGCAGGCGGTTTGCTGGTGCAAGACTCAGATAATATAGTAGAAGAAACTAGCAAATGGCGCGTTGTTACTGAGAAACAGCCGACGGCGGGAGAGTTGGAAGAATTGCTGTTTGCTTGGAAAGTAGCGAAACACGTCAAATCAAATGCGATCGTTGTGACGCGCGATCGCACTACAATCGGTGTCGGCGCCGGACAAATGAACCGCGTCGGCTCAGTTAAACTAGCATTAGAACAAGCAGGAGACAAAAGCAAAGGAGCGATTTTGGCTAGCGATGGTTTCTTCCCCTTCGACGATTCAGTCAAAACTGCGGCTGAGGCGGGCATAATTGCGATCGTCCAACCGGGAGGAAGTATGCGCGATCAAGATTCCATTCAAGCCGCCAACCAACTCGGAATCACAATGGTTTTCACCGACATCCGCCACTTCTTGCATTAATTAAGTTCCTAGTGTAGTAATGACATCTTAGGTATCTGTCACTAACAGGGAAGATGCCTATTCCACAAGAGTCAATTCTCTTGTGGGATGGGCTTCTAGCCAGCCCTCAAGCAATGATTAAATTTTTGTTCTTCCTTCTTCCTTCTTCCTTCTTCCTTCTTCCTTCTTCCTTCTTCCTTCTTCCTTCTTCTATAACTAACGGCTATGAATACCACAATTCAACAGCAAATTAAACCCCAAGACATAAAAGTCAAAATCCTGCTAACCGGGGGACATCAATGCACCGTCACCCTCAAATCTGATACACCATTATTGCACAGCCTGATCAAAACATTAGTCGATCGCACCCAACAAACACTCAGTTTTTCGCCCTTATTTCAAATCCCCATAGACGACGGGCGTTCCACCCTTTTTTTTCCCGGCGAACACCTAGTCGGATTAGTCACAGAACCCCCAATTTACTTGCAGCAACTGGAATCGCAGCAGCCTGCAACTCCTGTAGAAATCCCCGCACAAATTCCCGCAGAAATTCCTGCCCCTGCGCCACCTGTAAATGACGATTTAATATCTCGCTACGCCCAAATAGACAACTTTTTGACCCCCGCAGAAAAGAACAAACTCCTTAAATATGTCTTAGCAAAAGAATCAGAATTTGTGAGTACCAGCACCTCAACCAATGCCGAAGATTACCGCCGTTCGATGGTACTCCACTCGTTCCCCGAATTTTCGGAACTGATGGTTAATCGCATCAAAGCAATTCTCCCCGACGTGCTGAAAAGTTTAAATATTCCGTCATTTCCCCTGGGTGAGATAGAAGCTCAGCTAACCATGCACAATGACAACAACTTTTATAAACTTCACAACGACAGCGGCTCGCCAGATACCGCCAGCCGATTTTTTACTTACGTTTACTATTTCTATCGAGAACCCAAGGCTTTTTCAGGTGGCGAGTTGCAGATTTATGACAGCAAAATCGAGAACAATTTTTATGTGGCGGACAAGACATTCAGAACCGTTGAGCCTCGCAATAACAGCATCGTATTTTTTCTAAGTCGCTATATGCACGAAGTGTTGCGAGTTAGCTGTCCCTCGAAAGCTTTTGCTGATAGTCGCTTTACTATTAACGGCTGGGTACGTAAAGCAAATTGAGGTTAATATCGATTCCGGTTGCACCGGAATGCTTGTTGACTGTTCACTGTTGACTGTTGACTGTGAGTCAAAAAAATGAAAATTGCGCGAATTTTTTGTTGGCATCGGGATTCGACTTTACGCCCGACGATGAAGCGCGCATTTGATATCCTTGCGGCGCAGCCGAAATTGATATAATTCATCGTCCTGGACGCACTAATCACCTAATTTTGTCATTCTGAGTGAAGCGAAGAATCTCAAACTATTGCCACACCTTTACAATGCGTAAGTCCCGATATCTGAGATTCTTCACTTCCCAAAGCCTACCCTCAGAATGACAGAATTACCTTACTCAAAACTATTTCATTCTTACTCCAGGGCTCCAGCACTTTTGAGCAATTTCACCACGCTGGAATAACGTTTAAACTCAGCCAGCATTAAAGCTGTATAATTTCCCGGATTTTTGTGGTTTAGTTCTGCACCAGCATCAATTAAAACCTGTACAGCACCGACACAACCCCGATGTGCAGCCCACATTACAGCGGTTGCGCCGGAATCATCGAGCAAGTTGACATCCGCACCTTTTTCGACTAATAATTGGACGATCGCCACATAACCCCGATCGCACGCTTTCATTAAAGCCGTTTTCCCCAAATCCGCCGGGACATTGGGATCCGCACCGCCGTCAAGCAAAGCCTTCACCGTCTCGGTATGTCCGTGAAACGCAGCCAGCGTCAAAGCCGTCTCCCCAAAGTTTTTAGCATTCAGATAATCAGCGGGATTTGAGTTTACTTTTTGCAGCAAAGCCGATACGATCGCACTATGGCCGTGAACAGCCGCCACCAGTAAAGGCGTATCGCCCAACCGATTTCTAGAACCGACACTAGCACCTCGGTTTAAGAGCAATTCCACGACATCTTCGCAGCCTTCAACCACGGCAAAATTCAAAGCAGTTTCATCATCTTTATCCTTAGCGTTGATATCGGCGCCAGCATCGAGTAAGATATGGGCGATCGACAAATTTCCTCCAGCAGCAGCGGCCATCAAAGCCGTGCCCCCATCTCCATTTTTCACATTCGCATCAGCACCCGCACCAAGCAAAGTTTGCACCACATCAGTATTGCCGGCATCTGCAGCCAAAGTTAAAGCAGTTTCTCCGTTTTTGTCGGGAATTTCGACATCAGCACCAGCAGCCAACAGCGCCTCGACAACAGCCAAATTTCCCGCCGTCGCAGCCAGCATCAAAGCAGTTTTGCTTTCTAGATTTTTAACATTAGCATCCGCCCCACACTGGAGCAAAATTCGCACAATTTCAGCGCTACCTTGACGGACAGCTAAAAACAGCATAGAATTGTCAGCAACAGCACCCGCATCCACCAAAGCTTTGACAACAGCTTCGTGCCCGGATAAAGCAGCTATTTTCAGAGCAGAATCTCCATCTTTATCTTGTACATTTACATCAGCATTAGCATCAAGTAAAAGCCGGATAACATTGATATCACCTTTCAGAGAAGCCGCCATCAAAGCCGTACTTCCATCATCATTTTTAGCATTAACATCAGCACCCGCCGCCAGCAACAGCCGCACAGAGTCAGCCTGTTTGTGAGCCGCCGCCAGCATCAAAGCTGTCAAGCCAAAACGCCTGCTCACATGGTTGACATTAGCGTCATTGTTTAGTAGAATACGCACGATTTCTGTATAGCCCTTTTGGCTCGCAAACATCAAAGCCGTCGTCCCCTCAGAGTCTTTGGCGTTAGCGTTAACATTCTTAGCGAGTAAAGCTTGGACGTGAATAATGTTGCCAGTCTTGGCGGCTTGGATTAATACAGTGTCTTGTTTAGTGGCAGGCATAATAGTCTCTCATACCGTATATTTTTACCGTCGCACGAGACGGCCTGACTGGTATGCTAAGTTTTATGAAGTATGTTTGCTAATCCTCAGAACACTATGAATCTCGAAATTCCCCAGTCAGTGAAAGTTTGGAGCCAATTCTTCCACCCAGTTTTAATGTGGGTATTGCTGGCCATCTCATTTTATGCTTTGTATCTCGGCCTGCAAATCCGCCGTACCAGAAGTGCGGAAGGCGAAGTCAAAAAAGAGTTAATTAAGGGTAAATTTAACATCAAGCATCACCAGATGGGTTCTTTGCTGCTAGCCTTGATGGTAACGGGTGCAGTCGGCGGAATGGCCGTCACCTACATCAACAACGGCAAACTATTTGTCGGGCCGCACTTGCTAGCAGGATTGGGAATGACGGCAATAATTGCGATCGCAGCCTCCCTGACTCCTTTGATGCAAAAAGGCAATGATTGGGCGAGAAACACTCACATCTTTCTGAATATTGTGCTCTTGGGGCTGTTTGGCTGGCAAGCGGTATCAGGCTTGGAAATCCTGCAAAGAATTATCAGCAAAATGTGAGGATTTGGGTAAGATTGCTAATTTAGGACTTACGCAAAGACTCTACTTGTAGGGTGCGCGAGGCGCACCTTACCCTTTGTGCTTAAAGGAATGTATAAGTAAGCCAATTAGTCTCAAGTTAACTTTCTATTAGCAAAGACAAGACAACTAATATGCCTTCTTTAAAAATACATCGCCAATATCAATCCGGCATCGAAAAAATTATAGCCTTGGACAACTCAGTGTTTGAGGCTATTTTGACTGCCTTGAGAAAAACAGTCCCTGCGTTGCCTATTGATGATTTAGTCAGAAACGTAGAGTCAGAGGTAGAAAACACGAACCATGATGATTTAGTCAATATACTAGAGAGTATTATTCCTATATACGCTTTAAAGAAAACTTATGCTTGGACAGTGGAAGAACTAGCAGAGGAGCTTATTGCGGCTGTTGATGAATTTGAAAACCTCTCTAACTTATCAACCGAAGAAAAAGAGCGATTTTGTGAAAAGCTTAATAACTTGTTGATGCCGAATAGCTTTTTAGAAGCGGCATCAAAAGCCAAAGATGTTTTAAAAGTATATTTGTTGCCTTCAGGAATTCCTGCTGATGACTTCCCGATTAAAAGCAAGGTAGAACTAGAAGCAGAGTTTAAGAAGTTCGCCGAAGAATGGCGTGTCGAGACGGGGATGCTATCATTAGTTACACAGAAATCAATGCACCAGGCTTATCAGAGAATTATCGGCATGGGACAGCCAGTTATCCCGTTGATTTTGCGTGACCTCGAACAAAAGCCAGACCATTGGTTTTGGGCATTGAGGGCAATTACTGGTGACAATCCGGTAAAACCAGAACAGCGCGGCCGGATGAAGCAAATGGCCCAAGCCTGGATACAATGGGGAAAAGAACACGGTTATGAGTGGTAAGCTAGAGTACCGAAAAATATTGAGATTTCCTAACTTAGAGCTTACTGAATATCAAGTAACAAGTGAAGAAACAGTAGATTATAATTGCTTTGCTTTTGTTGCTGGAGAAGAAGAATGCAGATGGGACCCGGTAGACCCTGATGGGTACTGGCCGGATGGTGTTTCAAGAGAGTTAACGCTGGAAGCTTTTATCCAAGCTTATCAAACTATTGGATATGAACCTTGTGATAATCGTGACCTTGAACCGGGGTTTCAAAAAATAGCAATATACACCTATAACGGCCAGCCACAGCACGCAGCCAGACAAGAAGAGGATGGTAAGTGGAAAAGCAAGCTAGGGGATTGGGAAGATATCGAACATGAATTAGAAGGGTTAGAAAATCCTAACTATTATGGAGTTGTTCAACAAATATTAAAGCGAGCGATAATCCTTCTAAATATTTCTTAGACGGCAATTCAACTTTTGAATAATACCAGGGCTATTTCATTCTAAACAGCTTCTTCAAAACGTCTAGACCATAGCCCGCGAGCCGTTGTGCCTGTGCCA
>NZ_JAUBVE010000075.1:0-34808 GCF_036705715.1 Microcoleus sp. AT3-D2
TCATAAGTTAGGGTGAATCCGACTTCTAAACTCTAAACCTAAACCCTGCCTACTGTCTAGAACGAAATAGCCCTGGTTTATTTGCTGTCTGCGGTGCGGCTTTGTGACCTTACTGTCGGTACTAAGTCGGGAAAGTATTCGGGCATGAAATGCTGTCCGCCTGGTTTGGAACTGCCGATTTCTGGTTCTAATACGGGAAGAGATTTTTGAGAATTTGGATCGGCGCTTTCTGTACTATCGGCGGGCAGCCAATTTAAGAAGGGTAGGGGCAGAAGTGTGGAGAGGTTTGTGATGACAATTAGCAGCCAGAGGTTATCGAAATTGCGATCCGTAATTCCTAGCAAGTGGGTCAAAAGTGCGCCGCCTTCGTGGGAAATAAGTCCTGCTAAGTTGGTGACTGACATTAACACGGCAAATAAAGTTGCTTCGACGCCTGGGGGACACAATCTGGCGGAGAGTACGAGCACCGGCATATAAGCAATTTGTCCGATTACTGTCAGGATCAGGCTGTCTCCGATGCTGAACCATTGATCGTCAATTCCTAAAGCTCGGTTGGCATGAGTTACTAATAATAAAGTAGTCATGCCCAAAGCAGCCGCAAGGACGGTTGACCAGCCAAAAATTACTCGAAATGGAACTGTTTTGAGGAAGCGTTGAAACAGCCAGATGCCGGCGAGGGCTGCAATGCTGGTAACGAGGCGCACTCGGCCGAGAAATTCTGGTTGAAAGCCTAATTCGTTGGTGGTGAAAAAGAAGAAGGCGGAGTCAGAGCTTGGGGTTGCTTGCCAGAGGAAGAGAAAGGCGGTGGGCAACCAAATTGTTTTTTGCGTTACTGCTTGCCGCAGTTGTTTGAATTGGTCTTTGACCGTTTCAAAGTCGGTTCTTTTGTTGGTTTTTTCTTCGGCAATTAACCAAGCTGTTGCTGATACAATTAGCGGGAAAGATGCGGTGATTAAAAATATTGTGTGGGTGCTGAAGTGTTGCAGCAGGGAACCGCTGAGGTAGGCGGTAATTAGTCCGCCGAGGGCTGAAGCGCCCCAAGACAAGGATTGCAGGGAACCGGCGTCGGTAACGGATTCTTTTCTGGCCCTTTCGACTACCAGGGAGTCGGCAATTACGTCGCTGACGGCGAGCGAGAGGGAACTCAGGGCGATCGCGCCTGTAGCTGCAAGCGGTGTGTGTACAATTGTTGCGAGGCTCACCCATGCTAAGGTTCCCAGTAGCCCGGAGAGGACGATGTAAGGGCGTCTGCGGTAGCCGAATATCGGCAAGCCGTCGGACATGAAGCCGAACACGGGTTTGATAATCCAAGGCAGGGCTACGACGCCCAGCATTGCCGAGACTTCTGCCGGACTCATGCCGAGTTCGTCTTTAAGAAAGAAGCTGACGGCTAAGCGGGCGAGTCCGAGAATGCCTTGGACGAAGTAAATCAGTAAGATGGCTATGAGTTCGGGGGTTGGCTCATTCCCAAAGAATATTTTTTCTTTTAAAGATTCTTTGAGTTTGCTGACGCCGGAGGGGGAAACGAGCATTTGAGCAATATTTCTTAATGAATCTCAATATTTATAACACATTCTTAATGAGTTGGGGGAACTGTCGGAGGTGGGAGGCGAGAGTGGCGGGGATCTGGTAAGTGCTATAAAATTGTATTTATCTTGAATTTAAGCGTGTTTTGTAATAAAAAAAATAGAAAAACGAACCGCGAAGGCGCGTTAGGCGAAGCCGCGCATAAACCGTAGGACGCCAAGCAAGAGAAAGAAGAGAAAACTCACAACTGCTATCAGCTTTGTTATATGATTATTGACCCTAAAGATGTGCCGGAAATTACGGGTTCCAAGTACCCTCAGCAATTCCAATCTGCTGTTGCGGGGAGAGTTAAAAAACGCTTGGGCGATGCTGCCGGATTGCAGAATTTTGGGGTAAATTTGGTGAGACTTGCGCCGGGAAGTTGTTCTGCTCTCAGGCACTGGCATACCCGGCAAGATGAGTTAATCTATGTTCTGGAAGGAGAAGTTACTCTGATTACAAATTCGGGAGAGCAAGTGCTGAAACCGGGTACGGCGGCGGGTTTTCCGGCGGGTGGTCCAGATGGGCATCATTTAGTCAACCGCTCGAAAGCAGATGTTGTTTATCTGGAAATTGGCGATTCCCTTCGGGATAGCTTCGCTTCACGCACTCCGGGAGATAGTGCCGAATATCCCGATGACGATCTAATTGCGAAAGCTAACGGGAATAGTTGGATTTTTACTCGCAAAAATGGCGAGGTTTATGAGAGTTGAAATTTTATGATTTAAGTGAATCTTGGGACTCCGGCGGATCACGCTTTGTGGTATAGCATTTATCAGAAACATGAGGTGTCATATAACAATACTCAGGACATTTTTTTAGCAGCTAAAGTATCATATCATGTTCGATCGATTAACCATAATATCCCCGTTGGGGCGGGTTTTTGAGATGGTCAATTATTGGCAGGTATGGTTTGCTCACGGGCCGCTACAAAAATCGCGGTCGCTCGACCGGACATGATATCATAAGATAAGACTGAAGGAAGATTAGGATGATTTTAAATCAAATCCGGGTCGAAATTTAACTTTTCAGTAAAGGTAGAAAGTAAGTGTTTAGTGAATTTCAGCCGTTTATAAGAACAGATTGAAAACACAAACGACTTGGCAGATGAATGATAACTATAGAGTTGATGTTTGACTCAATTTAAGGCAATAAGACTGGCATTAAAATGGAAATCAAGCCGTGGTAAATGACGAGCTTGACAATCAGACAATCCCGTAAATTGCTTGGCGTCACGAAAAATACAGCATATTCCATGTAGATGTAGATCGCGAGAAACCGGGTTTTTTGAACAGAAGCAGTAAGGATGCGAGAACTGTCAAGAAACCCGGTTTCTGGGGTGTACTTCATAAACGTGGAATACGCTGTAATAGTGGGAATTATAAGGAGTGCTACAAGGAACACTTAGATAACACTATTTATCGTCCACTGATTGCTCAAATAGTGGAAAATTTGGAATCACAACAAGTCGGTAAAGGCTAAAGCTATGAAAGTAAGGGTTTGACTCTTGAGCGATCGCACCCTACCCCCTCAAAAAAGCGTGTAAAGCGCAGCTATCCCGCTCTTAATCCCTCGCTCAAGAGTCAAAAACGCCACCTCTAAAGCTGAGCTAGCTCTCATTTACTTTGCATATTGTAATTATCAACAAAAGCTATCATTTTTTCTCACTCGCTTTCCGCTGCTCCCTTCGGGTTTTCCAGCAAAAGTTAAATACGCCTGAGCTGATCTGCACGGAGCGAAAAGTTTTGTTACAATAGGTAAGCTGTTACAAATCGTAACTTATGCTGGTTTCTATTTTAATAATTGACGTTGCCCTCGTTGCCTGGTCTTTGCACTTGATGCAAGAGGCGATCGCGCAACGGGAATTTTCACTAATGCTAGCCGGCACCCTAGTTGCGGTCTCAGCCGCCGCTCTGCTAGTCGTCTACTTCCTCATGGGGTCTTGTTTGAGCCATTTAACCGAAATATCCCAACACACTTACTAGATCATAGTAGGCGATTGACCATTGTCCAGAAGCGAGGAGAGTTTTGTGGAAAAAAAGCCGAAAGCCTTGCCAGCCGAAGGCTCAAAACTAATTTCCCCAAAAAGCTTGACAAATATTGGTCAGTTAAGGCATGATTGAGAGCGCGAAAAGAAAGGGGAATTAGCTCAGTTGGTAGAGCACTACAATGGCATTGTAGGGGTCAGCGGTTCGAGCCCGCTATTCTCCATCCTAGAAACCCGTTCACAGAGCGGGTTTTGTCGTTTATCCATAAAAACTGTTATATTGGACATTCTCAATTAGGACGACAGCAGCAGACAACTCCAGACATCTTTTACGATAAATTTACGATAAATTTTCGATATGCCAAAAGGTTCAGTAAATATAGAAGTTTTCAAAGAGCGTCTACGACTTGCCTGGTCCTGGCAGGGTAAACGCTTTTCGTTATACATGGGTTTACCGGACACAACCATTAATCAGAAAGTTGCTTTTATGAAAGCTCAGCAAATTGAGCTTGATATGGCTACCAACAATTTTGACCCCACTCTGGTGAAGTACAAGCCTCAGAAATATGACTGTATTTCTGTTTCTGAGCTTTTTGACCAATTTGTTGACTACAAGCGCCGTACCATCTCGATCGGCGGCTTAAATAAATATCTTGCGTTACAGAAACACGTTTCTGAGTTTTTCAAAAGCAAAACAGCGATTTCTGTTTCTGAGACTATGGGAATGAAATTTAAGGAATTTTTGTCACAGAAATTGGAACCCGTTACAGTACGCGAACGGATAGTCTTGGTAAACGCTTGCTGGGAATGGGCCCTAAAAAAGAAACTGATTGTCGAAAATCCTTGGGCAGACATCAAAGTTTCGGTTCCGCCGAAACAGCGCCCAGAACCGTTCACACTCACAGAAATCAGTTCGATCGTCCAGAAATTCCGCTCAGACCCCAATCTGAGTCACTACGCGGATTATGTAGAATTCAAATTCGCTGTCGGACTGCGCACCGGAGAAGCAGCCGCTCTGGTCTGGCGACATTGTTCCGCCAACTGCGATCGCATCTGGATCGGAGAAAGTTTGAGCAACGGCTTGGAATCTCGTAAGGCAACCAAAACTAACAAGGCACGAACAGTACCGCTAACTCCACGACTGCAACAGCTATTACTCACCCGGCGACCGACTGATTTTCAACTCGATAGTCTAATTTTTAACAGCACAAACGGTTCTGCGATCGACTCGAAGAATTTCTGTAATCGCTACTGGAAACCAGCGCTAACAGCCCTTGGAATTGATTACCGACAACCTTACACTACCAGGCACACGCTAATTTCTCACTGCTTGAAGAATCGTATGAATCCGGTAGAGATTGCTGCACTCAGCGGTCATAATGTCCGCACTCTTTTTGAAAATTATGCTGGCTTAGTTAATCCCCCACAATTGCCAGATTTGATGAGTGATTTGATGCCCGTTTCCGACCTCGTTTTAACGGCTGATTCTCAGGTCGATCGTTCACAAACCTCTGAATAATTTTCTGATGCTCTGGATTGTTCACATCACCTCCGCACATTACCAAATGCTCAATCAATTGCTGATTATAAAGAATTTTGCCACTAGGATTTTTACCCCAATGAATCCCTTCCATCAGCTTGTTTTCTTTCCGATACCGCAACAGAGTTCGATCGCATACATCTAGCAGTTGTTCTGCTACTTTGGTGTTACAAAACATTCTTCTTAGTCCCTAATAGATTGCGGATTGTGTTATCTTTCATCATGTTTTGGCGCATCATTTCAACTAACAAAACTTTGGCTTCTTCTGCTGAAAGTGTTTGAACCTGAGTTGTGTAGATTGTTAATCGAAGTTTTTGCTCAAGTGTGAGGTCAATACCTATCATGATTCTGTTTCCTCAGTTCCATTCTTTTCGGCAATTAATAGGTTGATCCGATCGCGAATTTCAGCAGTTTGTCCAGTCAGCCAATTGACTATTACCTCTTTCGGGTATTTAGCACCTGGCGCTTTCCATCCATACATCTGAGTCAGTAGATTTTGCAATTGTTCTGGGTAGTATTCATTCCACCAAATCGTTGCTATCTCTCTCAGTTTTTCCGCATCTTCCTCATCTATTCCTTCACCAGACAATCCTGCTGCTGGTACTGCTGCTGCTTCAATAATTGGTGCGGTAGATGATGCGGTAGGTGCTTCTTCCACTGCTGCTTCTTCCACTGCTTCCGCTGCTACTGGTTCGATCGATGCTGCTGGTTCCGCTGCTGGTTCCGCTGCTGCTGATTCGATCGATGCTGATTCGATCGATGCTGCTGTTTCGGACGGTGCGGGAGATTGTGAATCAGGGGGAATGAGGGAGAGCAATGCAGTAAAAGCGGTTTTTTCATCAGGTGTCAGGGAGTTCCAGACTTTCTGGCGATCAGCAGCGCCTTTACCGCAAACTTCCCTCAAGATGGTCTGAATATCGAGAGCTGTTTGTGGATCGCCGGCTTCGATCGCTAGCCGAATATATTCGACAAGATCCCCTGTTTCGTCGTTTTGTTGAGGCTGCTGATCAACCTCATTTTTTGAAAATGGCTCCAAATTCTGAGGTCGATCGCTAGGTTGATCACTTTGCTGTGCAAGGGATTGATCAACGTGATCAACCTGATCAACTTTCTCACCCAAACTGGGAAAATCTTTCGCTGCCGTGGAATTTTTCAAGCGTTGCGCTAACGACTTCGCTGCCAGAGCAGATATCCAATCTACGGTCGGAGCTGAAGTCTGATCGGAGCTTGGATCGGAGCTTGGATCGGAGGTTGCATCAGAGGTCTGATCAGAATTTAGTATTTTTTCAGAAATAGGATGATCAGGTTGATCAGGTTGATCAAATGCTTCTGTAGCAGGGTGATCAACCTTACGATCGACCTCGTTTTTTTCGTCGATTTTCAAAACTTGAGGTTGATCAGCAGCCTCAACAGGGATTGAATCAACCTCATTTTCAGGAACAGCGAGGGCGACGGCGACGGGTTCGGGTTCGGGGATGGGTTCGGGGACGGGTTGAGTTTTGCACCAAACACGAACTCGTTTATTGGATATCGATCGAAACTCTCGCTCCCAGCCAAATTTCTTGAGGATGGCGGAACAGCGCATTTGGTGCGATCGCTCTTGTCGGCTCAGGTCAACTTGGAGATGAGTGAGTAGATCACTAAGCTGAACATATCCCCGGTGCTCGATAAAATTTTCGATGACATCTTCCCAGGGATCTGATGACTGAAACTCTTGAGCAACGTGCTCGGCAGTTTCTTCATCTTCATAGTCGAGGCAAGGTTCTTCGCCAGATTGGTAAGCCAGCATCGCAGCAGCCCAAATATCATCTCGTTCTCTCTTTAACCGTTTGGTATCGATCCGGTGTTGGACCGGGATTACCCAAAATCGCCGGTTGCCTGTTTCATCAGCCAGAAATTCTTGTTTGTTGGTGGTTGCGACAATAATGCTGGGTCGGTTGAAGTCTTCAATATCTCGGCAATATGGCGGTCGAATTTTGTCTGTCCCGGTGGATAAAAAAGCTTTAGTTGCGCTGACATCGCGCCGTTTAAAAACACTCTCCAGCTCTGACCATTCAACAAACCAAGCTTGGTGCAATTTGAGTCTTTCATCTTTATCAGAGACAGTCCCCAGGGAATCGTCAAAGTATTTGTCTCCCGCAAGTATCTTAAAAAAAGTGGACTTTCTATAGCCCTGTTTCCCTTGCAGAATCAGAACTGTGTCGATTTTGCATCCGGGTTCAAATGTTCTCTTAACAGCACCAATGAGTGTTTTTCGGACGAACATTTCATAAATTGGATCGTTAACACCAAAGTATTTTTGGGCCAAACTATCTAAAATCGAAGTATCGGCTGCTGGTGGCAAAGAGTTGAGATACTCCTCGATCGGTGAATACTGATTTTCCACGGCTATTTCTGTCAGGATATCTTGAGTATCTTCGCGACTAGATTTGACGAGAATTCCGTGTTTGATAGCGAGTTGAATTCGCACTCGATCGAGAGACACTGGTTTACCATCAATTTCGATTCGCTTGCTGAGTTTATTCAGTCGAAGTCGCTTGCCGAATTTTCTAACAATTTTTCGGTAATCCTGCATCATTCTGTCATCTGAATTTAAAATATTAAATTCAGGTGATGAATCAGAGCTAGTAGCAGAATTAGGAGAGTTACCCAAATCAGATTCTGCCTCTGCCTCCAGTAGCAAAACTAAATGGTCAGGTTGCAGAGATTTGATGAATCGCCAGTATTCACCTTTGATGCAGCTCTCAATCCCGTCACTAAAATATTTTGAGATGCTGGCGATCGGGTTCGACTTAACTGCGGAATTCCAAATTTGCTCCCACTCTTGTTCATCCCAGCCACCGCCGGGGGAACAACGCCGACAAGCATCAAGAAACAGAGTGTAGGCATCCTCATTGGTTATCTGTCCCAATCGGCTGAACTCGGATTGAACTCCCAGTAAATCCCGTGCCAGTGTTGCCATTGAGGTATTTCTGAGAGTCGCTACCCCGTTTAAAAATTCTTTGTTAGGCTTCCCCAACGCACACTGTAGGGAAATTGGCATCGGCACCGGAACAGTAAGCTCTTGATACCGTTGAGATATTTGCTCCGGTCTTATTAGTGTTGCAGTTGCCGTGGCAGAACCATTGCTACTGATGGCGGATGCAGGTGCGGGTGTGGGCGTGGATGCGGATGCGTAGCACGGGCGAGGCGCTTCGCGCATCGTAGCAGGCAAATCTTGGCGCTGTTGCAGTTCGAGTTGTTGCTGAGCGAGTAACTTTTGGCGTTGTTCGATCTCTCTTTGTTTTCGAGCCAGGAACTCTTGATAGAGAATGAGGAGCCGATCGCGCAAATCACTGTAGCTGTAGCGAATACCTGACTCTTCAGCAAACTCAGTTTTAACGGGTTCGCGATCGGGTTTAACGTGCCATGCACCGGCCAGGCGAAAAACACGACTGGGATTTTTGTTGCTCTCATCTGCTTCCATGACTTGAATCAGAAGCAATTGCAGTTCCCGCCACTGTTCCGGCTCGATCGGCTCATCGAATAACCAGTAGGGCTGCATGGATTTATCACCGCTAAAAATGGTAAAGGTCGGTTGAACAAACCCTACTTCCTGCCATTTTCCAAATTGTTTAGCTAGCGGAATGTCATCCCATTCACAAAAAATACCACAGCACTGTTTAATCTCAGCGTCACTATGTCCATCTACACCTGCACCTGCACCATTCACTACAACATAAACACCGCGCTTATCGTTTTGATATTGTTCAATCTGTTGCCAGTTAAGTTCTGAAAGTTTGCGACCTTTATCTTTTTTCTTCCGGTTATCGGAATGGTGATAGAAAAACCTCAACAAAGCTTCGCCTGGCTGATATCCCAACAATTTCAGGTGTTTCTGTGCCAGTTCACGATCGATTTTCATTTTTGGTAACTCCAGAAGGTGATGTTTTTGCAACTAAAGCTTGCAATTGATTACGCAAACGATAGATTTCCTGATTCAGCGACGATCATTGTTCCTCCAAATCATTGATTTTTTCTCTCAGTCGTGTAATTTTTTGGCTTTCAATTGCCTGAACTTCGGCAGCGGGAAAAGTACCTTGAGCTGGATCTGACCAAAAGCACTCGGCACATAACCCGTTCGTCAATAAGCCAAAACGTCGTTTACCGTCTTTGTGATAGTTCGATCGACACCATCCGTTTTGAGTCATTTCAGGCTTTCCTGAGTTTTATTTTCATCCGCTTGCATAATCAAGCTTTTGAATCAAAAGAATCCGTTGCCCTGAAAGACTTATGGCATTTTCAAGC
Source organism: Microcoleus sp. AT3-D2 (assembly GCF_036705715.1). Taxonomy (NCBI): domain Bacteria; kingdom Bacillati; phylum Cyanobacteriota; class Cyanophyceae; order Oscillatoriales; family Microcoleaceae; genus Microcoleus; species Microcoleus sp. AT3-D2. The sequence continues at coordinate 9,381 of NZ_JAUBVE010000075.1, forward strand.
ATGGTTTTTCGTTCAGGATTAGGATTTCGTTCTTTTCACTGCCAGAATAGTGATGCAACAGGACTGGGCCGTAATTCAATCCTGCTGCTGAACTTTACTAGGAGCGAACACTCATGTACGCTATGAGATAGTATAGAACATGAGTGTGCGTTAATGCACATGGCAAAAAAATTAGATGAGCAAAGTCTTATGTACCTGTACAAGCGTTTGGGCTACAGCCAAAAACAATTTGCTGAAATTCTGACTCGGCGCTTTGCCGAGATAGGCAGTGGACGTAAAGTGACTCCAAAAAGCCTGAGAGAGTGGAATAACGGGGCTTTCGAGCCTCGCTTAACACCTCGGGAAATGCTGGAAATGTGTTTGCTGTTGCAGTGCAACCTTTATGACTTGGCTCAAGCCACCGGAAAAAAAAGGGTTGCCCAGACAGAAAAAAAAGCTAGTTGAGTAACAAATAACGGAAACATCGAAAAACAAGAAACACGACTGTGCGCTTTTAGTGTTTTTGTGTTATCTTGATTCTAGAGCCGAAGAACTTCTCAACTCTGAAATATAGAGTTAGGAAGTACAGAACCTTATTGTCAAAAATGAAGAGATTAAGGTGAAGTAACGGCAAAAGAATAAGGAATAAGGGTGAAAACAATGGCAAAATTACCAACAACATTTACAAGCCTTGATTTATCAGGGTTTGAGTTCGATCGCGCTGAAGAATACACAGGAATTAATCGAGAAATGGTTGACGCAGCCTGTGCTGTACTGAGTAAAAATCGTATACGCATTGTGGTTCGGAGTGTTAGTGCAGCGCTCAAGGAAATTTATGGAATCGGAGGCAGTACCGATGTTGTTTGCAAATTGCTGAAAGAATGGCGGACAGATAACCTGTCAATGATAAAAGAAGGAAAATCCGAGAAGGATTTAGCAACAGCACTTTTAGAAGCTGCGGATGATGGTTTAGTAGAAGAGTCAGACATTCCTGAAGAATATCTCACAGTTTCTCGTCAAATGGCGATCGCTAGCTATCGTTTGGCTTATCAAAAAGCAGATACGAGTGTTAGTGGCGATCGGATGAAACAGTTAGCTCAGGAAAATGATCTGATGCGCCAACAGCTCAAAGATTTTCCTCAAAATCAAATGGAGTTGAAGTTTTATCAATCGGAGTACGAACGCCAGCGGAATGAGCTAAGGGAAGCGTACATGAATCTCAACAAGCAAAAGTTGACAGATTCTGAAGAATTCCGTCAACAGTTAGATTTGATTCAAGCCGAACGTAATGAACTACTAGCAAAATTGTCAGTTGCTGAAAAACGCTTGGCAGAAGTTGCTGAATTTGAAAGCGCTTCTCGCGATCGACTCAGTGAGATATCTAAGCTTAATGGACAAATCGAAGCACGGGAACGAGAAGTGTCCAGTCTCCATTCTCAAATCCAAGCTCTGCAATCACAAGTTGGTGAGAAACAAGTCCTAGAATCTCAAATAGAACAGCTAAGAGCTCAACTTAAAGAAGCTTCGACAACAATCACTAACCTGCAAACTCAACAGAAAATCAGTGGGGCTTTAGAAGTCGATCGAGAATTTGATGATTCAGATCAAGTTACCGATGCTCAGCTTATGGTTGAAAATGAAACACTCCAGGCTGATTTGTCTGATGCTCTCAAAGAAATTGAAGAGTTGAAAGGCATCGTGGCTAATTTATCATCGGCTAACACTCCTGATAACACTCCTGATAACGTTTCTGACAACGTTTCTGACAACGTTTCTGACAACGTTTCTGATAACGTTTCTGATAACGTTTCTGAAAAAACTCCCAGTAAAAGCAAGAAACCAAAACTTGCTCTTGTTCACTAGAAACAGAAACATAAACAAAAACTCAGTAACAGCTTTGAACAACTGTTACTGAGAAAAAAGAGAGAAAGTTTGGGTTTCGGGGTTTGAGTTTTGAGTATTGAGTGAGGATTCACAATCACAACTCATAATCACTCTCGTATCCACCAGTAATCGTCAACCAGTAATAGGGTAATTGGCAATCGGTACTTGGTAATCGGTAGTAAGTAGATAGACGGGATTAAACCGAATAATGTAACCGTATGTAAATAGGCTTAAGTTAGCCAGTAGAAAGCATTTAGACACTTTACATCGTTTACATAGTTGCGTTTTAAAGCGCCGACTTACTTAATCAGGGGATAGAAACATGATAGACCTAAAAAAAGAAATTCAGCTAATGTTGATGGCACGATTTCCTTTGTTGTGGGTAGTAAGCCCAGAAGAGGAAACCGCCGAACAAATTTTGTGTGATATAGCAAAAGCTAAGGAAGGGCAAATCTATTTTTGGGATTTTGCTCGTGGCTGGACAGATAACGGCACAGCCAAGGGAAATCCAATGCAGGCACTAGAGCGCATCAGTAAAGCGCCAGCAATGGAACAAGTCACTGTCTTTGTCATGAAAGACATCGCGACTCTGATTGCACCGGGCGCGAATGGGCAGATAGCAAGTAACCAACTAGCGATCGTCCGGGAACTGAAAAATTTGGCATTGGCGATCGCCCGTGACCGTCGCTGTCTCATCATCCTCTCTGACCAAGTGCGAATTCCCCAAGAACTGCGCGAAGAAATTACCGTTGTAGATTTCTCTTTACCAGGCATCGAGGAGATATCGAAGTTGATTACTCGATTAGTGCCTGCCCCCGATTTCAAGCTCAACGCAGAACAACGGCAACAGCTCGTAAAGGCTTGCCAGGGGCTGACTCGGTGCCGAATTGCCCGCGTCCTTGCCAAGTGCTTAGTTCTGGGAAAAGTTGATATTCGGGCCCTTGCTGCGGTCATCGAGGAGAAACGCCAAACCATTCGAGAGACGGGCATCCTTGAATTTATCCCGGTTCAGTCAGGTCTGGAAGTTGTTGGCGGACTCGAAAATCTCAAGCAATGGGTGAAGGTTCGATCGCACTCTTTCAGTGACCAAGCCCGTGAATATGGTTTACCCAATCCCAAGGGCGTTCTGCTCGCCGGCATTCAGGGAACGGGTAAGTCGCTGCTAGCCAAGACGATCGCGGTTGAATGGAAATTGCCCCTGCTGCGTCTTGATGTTGGTCGGGTCTTTGGCAGCATGGTTGGTGAAAGTGAGAGCCGAATCAGACACGTCATCAAGTTAGCCGAGGCGATCGCACCCTGCATTTTATTCTTAGACGAAGTGGACAAGGCGTTCGCCAACATCACCTCTGGCATGGATGGTGACTCAGGAACTTCCCAGCGAGTATTCGGCGCGCTGCTGACCTGGATGCAAGAGAAAACTGCGCCAGTGTTTGTGGTGATGACTGCCAACCGTGCCGAAGTCTTACCAGCGGAACTGATTCGCAAGGGCAGAATTGATGAAATTTTCTGGGTTGACTTGCCAAATCACTCAGAGCGGGAAGCAATTTTTCGAGTTCACCTCACCCGCGTCCGACCCGATCGAATGAAGTCGGGAGACTTCGATTGCGGAATGCTGGCTAGTCAGTCACCATCTCTCTCCGGTGCGGAGATTGAGCAAGTTATTTTTGACGGAATGCAAACCGCGTTCAGTGCCGGGAGAGAATTCACAGAACGAGACTTGACCATAGCAATTACCGGATGCGTCCCTCTGGCGCGGATTGCTCAAAATCAAATTGACGACCTTAAAACTTGGGCAATTCGATCGGGCGCTAAATCTGCCAGCATTGCCGATCGGACTGAAACGCATTCCACTTCTTACTCTCACGTTTTACCTCTTGAGGTTGACGAAAATTAACCATCATCAAAAAGCGAAGCCAAAATACAGGCTTCGCTTTTTGGTTGAGAAATAAGCTCGAAAATGAGATGGATGAAATTAAACTAGGCGAAGTATTTGCTAATCCCAATGCCAGAAACGATGGATACCTTCTCAGAAAACTGATTTGGAGACATAAACGTCCTATTGGTTGGTGGAGTTATGGCAGATGTGGAACTGATAACGGTCTTTTATGGCTGCAAAATTATGCAGGCTATTACTCACCTGATTTTTGTTTGGAATTACAGTCTGAAACCATAGCTTTAAAACGGGTTCGGCAAATTCTTGAAGAATGGGACAAGAATGATGAACGTCCTACTTGGACAGTTTAATGCAAGTTTAAAGTTAAGCAATTCGTTACCAACTAAACCAAAAATATGCAGAACCAAGAATTTCAGCATTATGTTCATCCTCTCGCAACGATCGAAGTCATTGATACTGAAGAAGGCAAAAAAGAAGTAATAAATAATTGGGCATTCGCTTCAGTTATTTGGTCAACTGCTCTCGCTGGTAATGCCAATGCTCTAATCATGGTTAATGAGGTGTTTCCAGATAAAAGTCAGATTCCTGTACTGATTCTGCGTTCTAAACAGGGAGATGAAGCAGCGATGAGAGATGCGATCGGTATTCTTGCCTTTGCGATCGAAAATAAATTAGAAGAAACATTAGAAGAAAAAGAAAAGTGAAATATTCGTGTAATGCTTCGCTGTAAGGAAGTGATTTCTTCATTTTGTGAGTAAGATTTATGTCAAAAGTAAAGATGGATGCTGAAACACTGACCAAGAATTTGCAACACTTTTGTGGAAGTGAGCAATATTACAGACATTTCCTTGGAATCAATTACACCGATGGAGTCAAATACTTGGCTGACAATGCTCAAGCTTACTGGTTGATTGATGCGATCGCCTCCCATCAACCCAAAGCGAGGAGAATTCGGCGACTAACTGAGTTTCAACTTTGGTTCCTTCATGTTGGCAAAGAGCATGAATTTATTAAACCCAAAGGCAACAATGATGCTGTTTTGACTTGTTGGGAAGATACGCCAAAACTCGGAGTTACACCTGCAATTATTCAGCAGATACCCTATACCGATTTTCCCTTGAAAGAAATCAAGCTTTTTCTACAAGAGAGAGTCCTTATCTTGCCAAGCTAAAATTAAGCCTTAGAAGCCTGTCCAGTCCCCCTACTTTGGAGACTGGACAGAGTTTCGCACTACATCACTCAACCAATATTAGGAGCAAATCAAATGACCGCTAGCGAACAAAGTTCCGATCGTACACTCCAAGAAAAGCATAAACAACTGGCACAATTGCAGGCAGAAGTTAACAGTATTTTTGCTGAAGCAATTGCTAATCAGGTCACAACTGTTGACTTTGCAACTGAAATTTGGATAAAGGCAATGTTAGAAAGCAAACCTTATGCTGCAATTGCCTGTCGCATGATTCACCACAGCACAACTTTTCTAGGAGAGGAATTACTGCAATTTCTGCAATTTCTAGCGAAAGGAACTGCTGAAAAAGATGCTTCGATCGTAGGCTGGGCAGTTGATTTAATTAATCAAGGTTTAATTATCAACAACACCCTGAAAGAGGATAACGGAAATGGCGAAATTGAACTGTAAAATCTGTAGCGGTCAGCTACAGTTGCTGGGTCAATTAGGATACTTGAGATATTACACTTGCCGAGACTGTGGAATGATGTTTCACCACAGTCCCAAAATTATCAGAGACGAATTCGTAGCTTGCGGGCGCGTAGCGCATCGAGTAATTTCTGTCAAATATTAATGAAGAAACTCACCCTGACTCAAACCAAACAATGCCAAAACTGTCCGTGGAAAAAATCAGTAACCGTAGCTGATATCCCCAACTACTGCGTTAAAACTCATGAAGCATTACGCGAGACGATCGCTGATGAAACAGGGAATGTTTCTCAGATTCAATGCAAAAACATTACGGTGATGACTTGTCATAAGTCGATTCGATCGCCTTGCGTTGGCTGGCTGCATAATCAGCTTGGCATAGGTAGTAACGTACCTTTGCGAATACAGATGATGTTTTATTCCAACGTTAAGGAAATTGAGGTTGATGGTGAACAAAAAAAGACCTTTGATGAAACTTTAATCTAAGGAATTAAAGGAGAGAAATGAACTGTAAAATCCCCAATTGTCTCAATCCTTTACTAAATGGCAGAACTTATGAATGTGAGAAATGCAGTTCAAAAATTCTTGCTGCTGCCCGGTACTTTTCTCGTCCACTTTCAGAACTTTTAGGAGATTTAGAAGATGTCACATTTAAGTGTAATTCGCACACAAATCAAGAATCCGATCGTCCTACAGGAAATTCTTGAGGAGATGATTCGATCGGGTCTTAATGGAATTCTTGCTGGAGCTTATCTCGAAACAAACACCGAGATCCATGACCCCTTCGGCAACAGTAAGCTAGCAGAGTTTGTTATTCGGCGCAAACAAAGCTATCAGGGTGGTTATGACTTTGGCTTTAAATTGATAGAAGGCACAGAGGAATATGAGTTTTTAACTCGTGATGGTTCCCTGTATGCTGCCAAGCAATTTCTTCAGGAACTTTTACCCTGGTATGCACGGGAAACTACTCTAGCAGCATTAAGGAGTCAAGGGTTCAATATTGAGTCTCAAACTGAAGAAAATGGTGAAGTTATCATAGTTGCTGGTAAATGGTGTTAAATCCATAGTTAATCGGTGACAGCTTCGCCATAAGGAATTGATGAAAGTAGCATGAGGAAACAGAAATGTCTCAACAAATTAGTCAAGAAATGAAAGATAATTTCAATCAACTTGTGGATAGTGCAAATCAACGAGGTTTGAGTATCAGAGACTTTGCGATCGAAGTTTGGAATCATACGGTTTCACAGGAAGTTAACTATGTAGCCTTCTCAACTTTCTTGCTAGAAACCGTTACAGGTTTGCCAGGAAAACCCCATATTGATGAAATGGTTACTGCTACTATCTTCGGGAATTTAGACACACTCCAAGCAGTTCTAACCGTTCTGGTTGAGGGATTAGTTAAGTATCAAGAGTTAACTTAACTTACATCAATGCTTCGCTTTTAAGGTTTGAGGAAAGCAGTTAAGATTAACTGTTTTCCTCTCAATGAAATAGTTACCAGAATGAAACACATTGTCATACTAGAAGTCGTTGATGAACCAAATCTGACAGCAGAAGTTTTGCAGGAACCGCCAATGATTTTGACCTGGTGGGGAATGTTTTTCCTATTCAATCGTAAAACAGCTCAAGATTCGATCGAAGGTCAAGGTCAAATCATCACCTATATCTATATCGAGATATACGGCTGTGCTTTACGAAGTATCAAAGTTTCAGAAGTAAAGAAATTGGGGTGAACATCATGGATACTGACAGAGAACAACAAGTAATAGACGAAGCTGCAAGAATTCAAAAAGAGGTTGATAAAGTCTTTGAAACGGCTCGATTAAATAACTGGACTTTACAACAATTTGCAGTCAAAGTTTTAGTAGGCGCTACAGAATTTGAATTAGCATATATTGCCATTGGTTCTCAACTTGTTCAAAATGTAACGGGATTAGATGGTCAAAGTTCGGTGCAAATTCTCCAGTATTTGATTGCTGAAGCTCTCAATAAAAATACTGTGAAAATTAGACAAGCACAGGAACTTTTCTATAACGGATTAGTTATCAACAAAGAAAAGGCTGAACAAGAGAAACGGAAACAGCAAGCATCGAAACAAACCTCAAGAAAAAGTAGAAATTAGGATGAAAAGTTACAAAGCTCATGACACAGTTGGACAACTGAAACTATCGATCGCCATCACTCTAATTCCAAATCTGCCCCCGGTTCCTTGCAAAGATTATCGGCTGATAGTTGCGGACCCGCCTTGGGATTTCCATTTAAGAGAAACAGATCCCAGCCACCGGGGGCGGTGTCCGTATCCTGCGATGACTGACCAGCAGATTTTGGATATGCCGATCGGTGCGATCGGAGCGGATGATTCATACATCCTTCTGTGGACAACCAACAATCACCAATTCTTAGCCTTCAAATGTCTCCTAGCGTGGGGATATGAACATAAAAGTACATTCACTTGGGAGAAGGTGACGATCGCTGGAAAACCCCACATGGGAATGGGACATTATGGTCGCAACTGTACCGAGCACTTATTGGTAGGAACAAAGGGTAATGCTCCTAGCATGAGTACACTCGGACTGACCAATGTTCCTAACATCATTCGTGCGCGTCGCCAGGAACATTCAAGGAAACCTGAAGAGTTTTGGGTTCTTGCAAACAGTCTTGGTCAGAGACTGGAAAATTCTGAGAGGTTGGGCAAGTTATCGCAGCCGTCAAGGATTGAACTATTCGCTCGGCAACAACGCCCTAACTGGGATGCCTGGGGTGCTGAAGCTAACTTGCCTAATGCTTTAGTTTGATGACTTAACCCTAGTTTTCAGCGGAATTACTAGGGTTAAATTTCTCCATTAGTGCTTCGCTTTGAGATATTGATTTGTCTTCTCCTATTTACCATCATGCTTGATGATTCCATAAAAGTTGTAACGATTGACGAGGACAGCTACATTGTTCGAGCCCAGGAATATCGCTATCTGGCTGCTGAAAACTCTCCAGAAATTGTCTCGAAAACTTATATCGAAGTCCTGAAATTGCTCGGGGAAATGGAGGTTACACAGTTCACCGGTGACGGAACCGAGTTAGTAGGTTATTTGTACAGAACTCATGATTTAGCTAATTCAAATCCTGAAATGTGGGATATACCAAGGTTTATCCCGTTTGATGACCAGTTTTATGATGAGAAACGAGCAACTTACTTCGGTGATACAGGCTTTGACTTTGCCAAAAAAGAACTAGAAAAACTCTCAGAATTTCGTCTAGTGCAAGGCATCAAACGCTACCTAATCAAAGATTACGATCGAAAAGTAATCGTATGTTTGCGGATGTACGACGCTTGCCGAGAGGGCTGGTTTACAGCATTCAAAACTGACTTAATAGCATTCAAAGCTCCCGAAATCTACAAATGGAATAACTCTGTGTTTCGGTTAACTTTGACTGCCGATGAAGATGAAACAACAACTGCTTACTACACACTTTCAGGAAAGTACAAACGATGATGGAAGCAATTGGAGTTAACTTAAGTCTCTGGGTTAGTGCTTCGCAGAAAGGTATTGATTTGTTCTCTCGTATTGACCATCATGACTAACCTTGATAACGACTGCAGAACGACAGAATCCGAATCTAATGAATTGCCAGACACCACTGAAAACGGATTTATTACTGTAAGTGATTTCTTTGCATATCAGCATGAATCAATCGAAACTGCACTGAAAAATAGTGAGTTTCAATACCTAATAAAGTTTCATCCGTTCGACCCTGAAGCACTCTGGAAACAAGGTGCTTTTAGAGTCTATGTTTTAGAGGAACATCTCGAAGCAGTTAGTAATTTGTGTAGAGCTACAGAAAAAGCCCCCGTAAACTAGGAATAGCGTAATAACTGGGTCGCTCCCAGTTGATAACTATCATGCGATCGAATTCTGAGCCTTTGATTAATTTACCTTTCCCAACTAATGAACAATCCGATGTACCCCGAATTTATCTTCAACAAGAAGGTTCTTTCCAGGGTACTTGGATTGATGCTATCAACGCTTCTGAAATGCAGCAAAATATTGACTACATTCAGGCTTCAGTTAATGGTTCTGTCAAAATTAGTTCATTTCAACGCTTTCACAGCGTTGAGTTTCTGATGACACCAGAAATGCCAATACCATTTATCGCACAAGTAGGTAAAGGAATTGTCAAATATGGCAAGCCATTTTGTGTCTATTTCTCCTTCTACGAGCATCGGCAAGAACCAGAAATCTTGAAAAACTTTGGAGAAGATTACAGAGGTTGTTTCGATCGCACTGAAGATTTTATCAAAGAAATTCTTACCCAAGAAGCCTTTGATTCACAGTTAAAACGCAACAATCTTAGCTGGAAGCATCTAAATATCGAAGAAATTATCCGAGATTGGTTCTATTCGAGAGAGGGAATTTATCGTCGGATGTTGGATGAGAAAGTCTACATTTTCAAACGTCGTTAATGATTTCAGATATAGCGTAATTACTGGGTCGCTCTCAGTTCTAAAAATGGCTTCACCTGAGACAAATATTGCCGGATTGCAGAAAGTAGCTGATTTTCCGTTGAATCAGCTTCATAGAGTTGTTTCTTCTATGAAGCAAATGACTCATCAACTAGAGTTTTACGTTTATCAAGGCAAGTTTTGCCTCTACGTTTTACCCGAAAATACTGAAGCTGCCAAAGTGTTGCTTGGAATTCCGATCGAATAGTAGCGTAATTACTGGGTCGCTCCCAGTTTTAACCCATGCCTTACTACATTTTAGTCACAGAGCAAGAGGTAGAAGTTTATACCACTCGTGAAATGTTGACGATCGCAGAGATTAACGAAGTAATTGGTAGTGAAGCAGTGCCAGCGAATTTCCAAATAGTAGAAGAGTTGAGTTTTTCTGATACTTCGATCGTCATGCTTTGTGATGCTGACGCTGTATCGAAAGAACTTCAGCCAACTTGTCTGACACAGAATGGCGATATTGTTTGTGGTCAGGTACTAATTCTCGCAACTGATAAATCACCAGACAATTTGTGCTTACTTAACGTCCGCCAAGCCAAACTTGTCAAAGAAGAACTGAAATTGTACCCAAAACCAGTCAAGCCAGAACACGATTTCAGTGCTTCGCTATGGGATATTGATTGATTTACAGCAACATTTACAGGAGCCAAGATGTCACAATTTTACGCTTTAATCAACTCAACAGGAATTCAAGAGGTAGAAGCAACTGCAATGCCAACGATCGAAGAAATTCAAAACCTTGTAGGCATTCCCGGTAAACAAGCTTTCTTTGAAGGGGTTTATCGGCGCTATTCTGACCCGTCGATCGCTATTCTGTGTGATGACGAGTTCTTACTGAAAGCCTGTCAACCAACTTTACTTACTCCTGATGGAACTACTCTTCAGGGACAGCTTTTGATTGTGGCACTCGATACCCAAATTGAAGATTTCTGTCTCTTGACTCAGCAACAGCTAGAAATTGTCAAAAAAGAAAGCAAAATCTATCCCTTACAGCCACGCTAGCAACAATCATGCCCTGTGTCTAGAACGAGAACCAGGGCATGAGTCATTTCGGAGTCAAGAAAACATCAACGGTCAACCTAAATGGATATCAATCTCTATCGTCGAATTGTTCAGTATGCGATCGAAATATCTGGGCGAGACTCATTGCCCTGGCCCGAATTGTACACTGCCAGAAGTGTCTATAACCTTCTCAAGAAATCTCCGCCTTTGTTGCCTGAAGAAATCGGGGCTCAATTAGGTAATTTATCAGCAGAATATGTCAATCAAATCATTTTGGGTTTACAAAATGGCGGGGTTGATATCAAATCAGTTCCGACAGAAACAGTAACTGGTAGACCCAAAGTGAAATATTCGATCCTCTCCGAGGGCTGCGCCAACGGCAATGATACCTACACCTATTACATTTTGGTGTCACCTACAGGCTTTGACATTCGTAAATCTTCTCGGTTTAAACTTAACTTGTCGGAATTGATTGGAACTCATGCTACCAATGTCGAACAAATTGAAAACGAGTTTATCGATCGGAGTGCTGTCATATTTGCCAACAAAAACTCTAACGATAACTTGAGCTATATCACCAAAACTGGCATAGAATTGCGGGGTTTATTCGTCATTCTTTCCATGATTGATGCTGATAATTTAGCTTGCTTAAATTCAACACAAGTTAGGTCGATCGTCGGTCAGCTAGTCTAATCCTAATGCCAATGAAAAAGCGCTAGTCGCATAAGTTTTTAGCGCTTTTAGTTCTGTATCTTACTGTCTTGTTGTCTGTTTCATCCGGGGTGGTTGGTGAATCAACAAAACAGAAGTAAGTTCAGTATAGCTCATTTTCCACAACAAGACAAACAGGTAATAATAATGTTAGACCAACAACAAAACCCTAGAGAATATGATGCGGTACTCGGCAGTCAAGTCTTGGTTCCCGAAGGCGCTGCGGTGCTCGGAGGTCTACCCGGTGTCAGGAGCCGTTTAGCATCATCTCATCTAGCATCACAAATTGGTGCCATGTCTGAAGCTTGCAAATATGGTGAGCCTGGTTTTGATTTGATGGTTCAGTTTTTGAAAGATAAATCGATCGACCCAACAGTAAAAAGTGCTGGAAAAATTAGCGTTTCTTCAATGTTAAATGATACTTTAGTGACTGATGATTTAGGATGGTATCTTGTTGGATATAGAGTGCTATACAATGACAGTAAAATAGATAGTTTACGATTAGCTTGTCAAAAACTTCTTGCCTACATACACACATTGTATGGCAAAAAGAAATGGTATTTTACGGGAGGCTATAGCTATATCACCTTCTCTCAAGTTCAAGATTGGGAATGGGCTAAAGGCAACCGAAAAACTTTAAGTGATTCAATGAACTACTTAGTACAAATTCTGTCAGCCGAAAAGCTCAGAAGAGTAATAATCTTGAACTTTGTTTACTACTGCCAAACTTACTATGATATTTCGCTAGCCTATCAGAGAGAAGTAATTAGGAGCAAATTTCCTAGCAATATTGAGCCGAGATTGTTAAGCCAAGGCATTTATTATAGTTTGCTTCCTTGGTTTGAAGAGAGTTTAGAAGAACTAATTGCCTCTTCATTTGAAGATTTAGTAATGGAATAATGCTTCGCTTTCAGAGTGTGATTTCTCAATTACACAAAATGAAAGACAATTTGATGGAATTCCCGATCGACCAGCAAGTCTACAATTTAGCTTTAGGTTATGCCTCAGAACAAGCAAACCTACAACATGGGCTGAAAATTTTCTACAATACAATGACAGTGTGGGCAGTGAATTATCTTCTAGGGCGGATGAACTTTGAAACCCTGATAGATAAAGATGATGATTGGACTGTGGGAATTGAATCAGCTTTAGAATTGGCTGACGTAATGTTGCCCGGAATCGGAAAAATTCAATGCTGCCGAATTGATGAAGGAGAAACACGAATTATTGTTCCAGCCCAAGATGATCGCATTGCTTATATCTTTGTTGAATTACCTGGGTCAGTAGAAAAGGTCAAACTTTTGGGCTTTCTCCCGGCTACCGACATCCACGGCGATACTGTCGAAATTTCCGTTACCAACCTTCAGCCATTTGACCGCTTATCTGACTATTTGGAAGCTATTCAATTACAAACTGTTTAAGGAGAGAACAATGGCAACTTTAAAAACTTTGATGATGTCTTTGGCAGAGAAGCCCAAGCCTGATCGACCTCAATCGGTTTGGATAGTTAACTGCCCCCCGCCAGAACAGGATGATTTTGCTGGAGCAATCGGTAAAGCTGAATGTGAACTTGAAGATAAATTCCGATTCGACAGAGAGGGCGTTTATCTTGGCACTACAGCTTCCTTGGCGGGTGCCATCGCTCATCTCACTGCTGAAGAAATCGATCTGGATTGGCAATCTGTTTGCAGAATGATGAATTGGTAATGAAACCCCGTGCCTTGGGTATAGCCGAAGTATACCCAAGGTATAAACTCAGCAGCGCAGTGACGGGAGTAGCGCCCCGTCAAGCGCGTTGTAATGTAACTCCCGGCGTTAGCGAAGCCCTCGAAGAGGAGCGCTCCTGATTCATGAAATCTTGTACCTCATGAGTCAGTCTGTGGGCATCTTCAGCGCTCAGGGAATCTTGATCATGGTCATTCAGGTAATCAGCGAAAAATGCTGCGGTTACATAGCTTTCCCAGATAAACATTTCGTTTTGGGTTCCGGCAATGGGACGATCAAAGCTTTCGCCTACATGAAATACCGAGTTATCTTCAGGATTTCCATAGAATTTAGCTGATTCTTCTTTCATCGGAGTGCTAAAAACTCTGTAGCGTTTCCTAACTACCGATGTTAAATGGGTAATTGTCACCCCTGGCGGTGGATTATTCTTATCTCGGTAGTTGCCTTGGTTCATCCAGGCATAGAAAGCATCTATGTTCCCTGATACTTGATATCGATCGCCTTGCTCACTATGATTTCCGTACTCAGACAGTAGCATTTCCTTGAATAACTCAAAAAGTTTTTCATCTGATTGGTTCATTGAAAAAGAGCATTTCTTCAAGAGTTTGTTACAGTTTGTCAGAACTTGGAAAGCATCTGTTACTTTTGTATGCACAGACAACGGTGTGCTGCTTACTACATTACAGTTCTTTCTCCTGATTCCTAAGTAAACTGTATGTCGATCACTTATTACTGCTGGAGCAAGATAGCATCCAATAATTAAACTTTCAGACTCAGGTTTAAATCCAAATCCTACTGCTTTTTGTCGTCTCCGTTTCGCTTCGCCCATATTTTCTCACTTTGAAACTCAATATTATTCTATTTTAACGCTATTCTTTACTTAGCGAACATTATCAGCTTCGCCCTAAAGTAGTGATTTAGCGGATCGTATTATGCACAGCCCAGATTTTTCAATACCTCAAGAAGTCGAAAAGCAACTTAGAATATGTCCTGTAATTGAAGAAGCTTCATGGATTAACGGTGAAGGTCAGCTCGTACCTTGTGAGGTCAATCATGAAGTCGTTGCCCCCCAATTTTTAACGGGCAAAGCAGAGAAATTGATTTGCTTCTCTCGACAAAAGTATGTGACGATCGGCTTAACTCCAATCAAACTCTTTCTAAACAAGGATAGTGCTTGGGAAAGTGCTTGTCTTGATGCTGTTTCTGAATTAGGTTTATCAAATACTCCGATTATTTCTAAGTCGAGCGTTACTCAAGTCATTAACACAGCTACACAATTGATTCAGTCTTTAAATTGGTGGTTGATATAATAACGGTTTTTTGTTTCTTGTTTCTAGAAATGTTTCTGGTAATGTTTCTAGTAATGTTTCTAGCAAATAGTAAGATTTTGCTTCGCTTGTGAGGGTTTGAGATGGAGGTAAAATAATGCTAGAGTTCGACAGAGAAAATGGTACTTGGACAGGTAAAGATGGCAAATTGGTAAAATACACAAAAGAAACTCGCCAGCTTAATAGTCACGATGATTGGAGCGAGTATCATCTGCAAATTACCAAATGGCCAAAAACTACATCAATTGAGATTGTAGTAATGAGTGGCGATCAAGGATATGACTCTGAGAGCCGATGGTCACGTTCCGAAGTACATCGGCTAACCAAACTGCCTCATGCAGAATTTGAGGCACAAAGAGATAAACTAATTGAGAAAATCCTCAAATTAGCAAATGAACAATTTGGGCATCTAACACTTTAAAAGCGCATATCTGGGTCGCTCCCAGAATTCTTATCATGTACGACCAAAGCAAGATAACGTTAGGCAAAACCATTAAAAATGCTCGACAACAGCACGGTTTTAGCCAGAAAGACTTGTGTAAATTGCTGATTGTACCGTCAGACAGTTTTCAGACGATCGACCGCTGCCTGCTATCAAAAATAGAAAATAATCGAGTCGATGTGCGATCGGATGAGTATGACTGGGTGATATCCAGAATCGCTGGAATATTTGCTCTCGATGTTGCTTGGCTTGAAACACTTCGTCAGCAAACTGAAGTTGAACCATTCGATTTGAGCAAAGCGCTAGCCGTATTTCCCGTTTACTTCAATCAACAACACTATGAACTATAAAACAGTGTATCTGCATCGGGTGGTGGCGGAACAAACTCTCGATCGTAAACTCAGACCCGGTGAAGTTGTTCATCACCTGGACGAGGACATATCTAATAACTCGCCAGAAAACCTGGTGATTTGTTCTAGTCCTTCTGTTCACGGACGATACCATGTCCGTTCTCTGAGACAGAAACTTGAAGCCGATCGAGCTCTGATTCAAGTAGGCGATTTGTGGCTTTAAATCAACAGCTTGCTCAAATAAGTTATTCCAGTTCCAGTAAACCATTTTGGGTATTTCCATAAAAAGACAACACATCGTTCTGACCGTCACAACAGCTTTGGCCCTCGTAACAGCTTTGACCAGTCCTTTGTTTACTGGTGTTCAAGGGACTGAAACTGGACAAACCGAAGTTGACCAATATCGGGCGTGAATACAATGAAGAGTCCTATCCGATCGGCATTCAAATTGAAGAACTAGAAGGCAACCGCCAAAAGTCACAGTAATTCTTCAGTAATGCTTCGCTGTAAGGTAGTGTTGTTTCTTTCAATGCTATGAACTTAGAACAATTAGTTCGCTTTCTGAAATATGAAGCCGATCTCCCTACCTTTTTCCAGACTTCTGCCAACTATTACTACCACAATCAAACACTCCCTTCAGAGATTGAAACTCAGAAAATCAAAGTAGTTTTAGCCGTCAGCGATCAAAAAGAAGGTCAGCAGCCAAAGAGTAATGATCCACTCTATCAACAAGCCTATCAAATCGCTCAGTCTATCTAGCTGGAGCTGATAAGTAGATGGAAGGCATTAATATTTGGTCTGGCTCTGATATTGGAATTGGTGCAGCTTTGACCAATCCCACAGAGCTAGCGTTCCGAAAGGGCAACATCAAAAATCGCTACCCGGTAACATTCAGAGGCGTGAATTTCCGTGATGCTGAATCTGCATATCAAAAGTACAAAAGTCGTGATCTGCAGGAATCGATCGAGATTATGACGGAAATCATTGTGTGCAAATTACAACAGCATCCGCGACTGTTTGAAGAGATTACCAAACGAGGCGGTGTTGAATGGCTTAAGCGATGCCGTCACATTGTTGGAGTAAGAAATAGTCGTTGGGAAGGCTACGGATTGGAAAGCAATTTCATCCTGTGCTTAGTATTTGCCTATCAATTGTGTAGTGAATAGCAGGATTGCCGGGTCGCTCCCGGTCTTAAATTATGTCTCAGCCTAAGTCTGATAAGTTTGAAATCAAGTTTGCGATTCTCCAGGCGAGTTATTGGGTTGGTCATGCTACTGAATATGGCATCGTTTATTGGTTGCTCGAAACTCTAGGAAGATGGACTGAAGAATTTGAAGATGCTTATTTGTTCGATACTCGATCGGCTGCTGAACAACGCTTAGCTGAAGAGAATCGTATTTCTGAAGATGCTCAGGTTAATTCGATCGTCCCGGTTAAGCTCTATCGGGATTAGTGAATGCTTCGCTTTGAGTTGATGAGTTTAATCAGTTAAGGAGTCAGATTTATGGCAATGTCAGTCGAACAAATCAAGTTAATCATTGCAGGCACTGAAGAAACACTGCGTCTGTTGCTGAAGCAGCCTGAATATCATGAGCTAGCCAACAGTGATCACTTTGTCAGTGAATTAGGTTTGGCAGATGCTATTCAGGCATTGAGTGAAGTTCATCAGGCGATCGAAAGATCTGAATGCGATTTGGTCAGTCCTGTCGTTAGTTCACACCTGCCACCCAACGGAATTTCTTACTAATCAGCGCATAGCCGGGTCGCTCCCGGCACTGTTATGAAACCTAAAACTGTTGAATGGAATCCCCCCACTGCTGAAGAATTGCCGTGTAATTGGTCAGTGCAGGCGATCGGTGATGATGGCGGAGCTTATAAAAGTCGCGACGGTTTGATTGTAATAATTTCTTGCTGCATGGAAAAAGACGGTCTTTGGTGGGTTCATCTCTCACTGTCTCGGAAGAAATCAGTTCCGACCTGGATAGATTTGGTCAAAGTCAAAGAGATTTTCTTAGGTGCAGAGGCTTTGGCAATTCAAATTCTTCCTCCTCGATCGGAATGGGTGAATGTTCATGAGTTCTGCCTGCATCTCTATCAATGCCTTGATCAACGACCAATTCCCGACTTTCGCAAACTAGGAACCATCTAAAATGACACTCGATCCAAATGACATGAGAACCTACCCGGTTCAAGATAAACCATGCAAAACTTGTCCGTTTAGTGGTGAAAAACCATTACCCCTCTGTCCATCAGATTTGGCAATATACTACGAAAACTTGATGGGGAATGGGCAACACATTTGTCATAGCACGAATAACACGCAAATCTGTCGTGGCGGACGAGACATTCAACTAAAATGGCTCTGTTCGATCGGTTTCTTAGCTGAGCCGACTGACGAAGCTTTCAACGAAGCAGTAAACTGGGCCTTAAATAATAAGGAGTCAGCAACGTCAACGACCCATGACTAAATCTTAGATTCTAGTGAGGGCTTGAGAAATCAAGTCCATAGTTGACCCGTCTAAGTTCCTTGAGAGCTACCTTATCCAGGTCACAGCACCCGAGAATGCTTCAACAGTTCTCGGCTCTGCTGTCAGTCATTAAACGTCCGATTTGGGTTTAGACAGTGTGGCTGACCTCGACACCGCCTAGATAACATTGACCAGTTGAACTTTACCCTAGCAATAGGAGCTTTCAAATGCCCAATAGAAATGCAGTTTTTGTAATTGATGCCGATCGCCTGTTGCCGGGGAATGTACCGGGGTTGGACGATCGGTGAAGCAACATTCTGGGCAATCCCAATGCACCGGAGGGATTTCGGGCGTTGCTGAATACAAGTATGAATTCAAGATTTCCCAATTGCTATAAGCCAAGTATGGTGAGTTCTGTAACATCAAGCGAAAAGTTGATTCATACCCTGATTAAGCAACGCCTAAAAAATTTTCCCAGCCCCTTGACATTGAAGTCGGGTATAGGGTTTAGGCTAGTTTCAGAGTTCAAAAGGAGAAGTTTGAGATGGCAAAGCGTATAGTCGAAGTCTTTACGGCTGGGTGTCCTTTATGTGATGAAACCGTTAAGTTGGTGAGGGAGTTAGCCTGCCCGAACTGCGAGGTGCAGGTGTACGACCTACGCGAGGGTTGCGCTACTAATGAGTGCCGTGAGAAAGCAAACCAGTACGGCATTCACCGCGTCCCTGCTGTTGTTGTAAATGGCAAGCTTGCTGAGTGCTGCTCCAACCAGACTCCAGTATCCCGCGAAGCACTTGTGGCTGCTGGCATTGGGCAATGATAGAGCAAGTATGGGGAAGGAAACTATCTTTCCCCATCACCACAACAAAGGAGATGGTACGAAAGTGAAACAAGGTCTATTGATAGGTGATTTGGGCAAGCAAGTAAATCTCCCCACTCAAACGATTCGCTATTACGAACGCTTGGGACTACTCAAGCCACCTGAGCGAACACAGTCACAATATCGTATCTATTCAGAAGAAGCGTTAGAACGTCTGCGGTTTATTCAAAAAGCTAAGCACTTCGGACTTTCCCTAGATGAGATCAAAAAGCTCATTGACATCAGCGCCCAAGGTATTCCTCCCTGTGCAAGCCTTAAGGCAATGGTAAAGCAGCATCTAGATGAGTTGGAGTGCCGTATTGAGGAAATGGTTGAATTTCGCCAGGATTTGGCTAATCGGTATTCAAAAATTGAGGCTTTGGTTGAAGAAGAGTCAACCACACCGAACAATGTCATCTGTGGTAGCACAATCTGTCGGCTGATTGAGCAAGAAAACGATACCCCCCGAAACATTACCAGCGAAACAGTTGTTAAAGAGCGTCTTAAGCGTTGATATGCGATCGCACTCAGGGATTTTGGGCACGGTGGAGGTTTTGAGGTTTTGGTTTGGGTTTAGTTTCCCAAAAATTGAGGTGTTGGTGGCGATCGCGGAACTGATTGCAGTCTTCGAGATTTCACAACAAATCCCCTCTGATTGTTTGCAGCATAAATTCCCAGCATTCCGTGTCTCCAAAGTGAAAAAATTTAAATTCTTCAAATTGGCAGACGATTTGATTGTGTTTTAGTAGGCAGTTCTAAGACTTTCCTTTCTCTACAAAAGTAAGTTGAACGATAGAATGCGATCGCTTGCATCAGATTTCAAACTATAATCTAGGGGTACACTTTACTTTCCAAGCATTGATCGCGTATCAAATTTAGCCTCAAAAACTTATGATAATGGTCGATAAAAACCTGCTTGACGCAGTAGCTTTAATGATTCTTTTGCACGTTCTTCCATTGATATTTCAGGGAAATACACACAATTATTGACAAGCTCTCGAACCTCTAATTTTCCAATATTCTTTAAATCCAGTGTTCTAGGCTCTAAGAGCTTCCAGCTAGAAGGCCTTTCTTTCTCTACTCCATCTGGATAAATATCTTTTACAGGCGGAACAACCTCTTCAAAACTTCTGTTTTTCCATTCACTAGCTCGGAACACAATCCTACTTTTACCAACGTTCTCAGTTTCAGGCGTCACCGATGTGCATCGATTAGCATAAGTGACAGGAGTTCCAAACACAGAGCAACTGTATTTGAGAGGTGTACCTACATATCCAACTGTAACAAGTCCACTAGCAATTCCTATATGAGGACAGAAATCAAGTGCATCATGTTCGCTCATCCATCTAGCTGCGTTTACTGCCTCTTTAAAGGGATCGTTAGAACCAAATTCTTTAGAGAAAACAATCATGATCTCATCACCTATATACTTGTCAACGATTCCATGAGTTTCTCGAAGAGCTTCAGCCGTAATCCAAGCAAAAAAGTTGTTGACAAAGATTAGTATTTCTGTTGAAGACAGCTCTAAGGTTCTTGCTGAAAAATAGGAGATATCAGAATATAGGATAGTGGCTTCTATTTCCGTACCTTTTACAGGGAAACTGGCACCCCATCCATCGTCTAGTTGACCATCCACTGTAAGAGGATTAGATATTAGGTAATCTTCCAGAGAGTTATAACGATAAAAAACCATATTTTACACCTTCAGGCTTAATGATTAAATACTTCAAAAATTCTGAGCTTCATGCGTCTAAGCAACATTAACTTGTGTCAAAATTTATACCTTGCGATATATTAAAATAGCGATTACCAGTGAAATAAGAACAATAAAAATTGAAAAGATTAGCAGCCATAAGGCTATCCTAAAAAACCTAAATTTTGTTGATGCTATCTCTGAATTGATAGTAATTTGACTTGCTATATCTAAATCTTCCTTTCTATAAGGTTTTTGTACTGTACCTTCAAAATATAATCGATTCATCGCCTCTAATAAATCATTAGAATCATATTTATTAAGGTTATTAAAGAAGTAAAAATTATCACTATCTTTAAGTGAAGATTTAGAGTTTCTAACTGATTTTGTTCTTGACCAAACAAAATGCTCTATATCAGTCTTGGGAAGAAAAGATAAAGAGCAAATTAGCGAACTGATGCACAGTAATAATATTGAAATTAATAGACCATACTGAAAAAAAATCGGTATGGTTGAGGCTGTACTGAGATAAGTGATAATAGCAGTAATTGCAGCACTGCAAAATGCCAATAGAACTGCATTTTTCGCTTCAGCAAACTTGAGCCAATCGTTGACTATTTGGAAAATACAGAGGAGTTTCTCGGTCATTATCATAAAACCAGAAATAAAGCTTATCTTAACTGTCTAATTCTATCAAACTTGAGCAGAAAGATTTACCATGTTTTTCACACCAATTACTACCTAGACTATAAGCAGTATCAAAATCAAACCGACTGTCATTTGAAACATCCTCCTTTTTCCACAGTTCGATCTTCTCGCCATGGGGACAGCCGCAAGAGTAAATAGCTCTCTCGTCTTTAAGATTCGAGAAAAATCTCTCTGAAACCCAAAGTGTATTAGCTGTAGACAGACTAGCTAATTTCGCTGCCATATTCACAGGTTTTCCAGCCCAAACCTCATTCTGTCTATCTGTCCTGCTCTGATAACTTTTTAAACCAAATTTGCGAACCAAAACAGTCTTTTGGTCAATTCCAAAATGACCACCAATATCCTGATCAGTAAGCTTTTTAACTTTTGGTGTAAAATGATCATCAACAAATGTTTTGAATGAAATAGTTGCAGCGAGGGCTGAATAAGATTGACCTCTATTAAATAGGCTAAAAACCCCATCTCCCTTAATATCAATATATGCTGCTTTAAAGTCATGGAAGATTCGGATTGCTGTTTCTGTAAAAAGTCTGTAAGCTTGTGCAGTGGTTTCATCATGTGACCCAGCACTAAGTTTTGTAGATCCCTCCATGTCTACGAAACAGCAAATAATATCTGGAATTTTTAACCAGGTAGTAGGATTCTCAATTGGTATTTGAGGCGTATCTGGGATTTGTTTGCGATGGGTTATGGATACTTTTTGACTAAAATAGTTTAGTTCCTTCTCAATTATTTTCTCAATAGAAAGTGGCATCTTACCTTCTACCGTGGAATCTTCTCGAAAGGAAACATTTTTTACATCATCGAATAAGCTCATAAATTCCTCAAGCATTGGCAATTGCTTGTTTCAAGGGTCACTTACAAATGAAACTAAAGCTCTATATCGTCATAGAGAAAAAATATACTATGGTTAAACTGTAACCAAGCCCAAAATATTACAGCTAGTGCGGATTACCGAACTTTATTGGACAAATGCGCCAAACGTAGTTTTTCGTACCTAATTCACAGTCTTTTTATTTCTTTTACTCAATCACTGCTGCACTAATTAATTCAAAAAAGCAGAAACCTTGTATCAGTACCAAGTATTCAATTACGCCCTACTGATAACTTGAGGGCTAACTCTGTATAGCAGTCGCCAAGGCGGAGTAATGGAATGAGTTCGATCGCCCCTCGCTGTAGGTTGGGTTGAGCCTGTCACGTCCTTGCTTATAAATCACTAGATAACGTGAAACCAAACATGACTCGATTGGGCGACGCGATCGCCCCTCTATAACCAAGTAAACCTTGAGACTTAACATCTGCACAAGCGAGCTTCTTGAAGTATCTGGCAACTGGGAATAGCTCAAAGCCCACCTTTTCATAGGTGTGGCGGACTCTTTCATGACCGGGATCGCCTCCAGTCTCAACCATAGCCACAGACATCCCAGGGCCTTAGTTCCCTGAAGCTAAATTTAAAATCGGAGGTGGCGTTCGTCTAGGTTGTTGTTTGACGATCGCACTATTCGAGATTTGGGGCACGGGTTGGTGTTGGGATTTGGTTCGGTTTTCCTCAAAACTGAGGTGTTGGGAGCGATCGCACTTCTTCACTTCCTACCCCAGTTGCCGATCGCCTCCAACTCAACATCACTCAGCACTTTGGGTTCCATCCCGTACAAATCATTCAGCACCGCCTTGACGTTCGGAAACGCAAAATACTCCGTCAGTTTCCCAATGCGGTAATTAAAAGCTTTGTACCGATGCTTGAAGTACAGTTCCACATTGCCCCGGTGTTCCCACAGTCCCAGCAAGTTGACAGTCACATCCGAGTAATGCGCTTTCACATCCCGCTGCACTTCCGCGATGCGTTCCTCGATCGATCGAGTTGTCACCCCAATTTTATAGAAGCAGCTTTCGTCAGCTTTGACTTCCAGAAAATAGAGCGCGTTCACCAAAATCCGACGAAGCTGTGCTCGATAAATCAGCAAATCAGCCCGCCGTTCTTCTAAGCAGGATAACCCCGCAGATAAAGCAATCTCTACAGAACCTTCCAATGAAGCCAGCTCCGACAGCAGCAAAGGTTCTTGGACTTTGTTGAACAGCGCCAGGGGAAGCGCGCCGACGGGGATTTTACCCAAGTCGGTGAATTGATAAGAGCGATCGCCCTCCGACTCTAGCAATCCTTTCAATTGCCACCGAAAGTTTACCAAGTCTTTGGGAATGCCGTAGTCCTGTGCGCCGTACTCTGTTTGAGTCGATGTGGGGTATTATCCCCAGCACCTCTCAGTTAATTAGAGTCGATGCCTGTGTTACCACGGGACACCTCTCCTTCAGAACGCGGACGTGCAGCTTTCACTGCATCCGGCTCCTAGTCTGACACCTAATAAGTCGGGTTTAACCCGCTGTTCGGACTCTCACCTGACCATGAACGGTCTGATGCTGGTGACATTCACGATGTAGAACTTCCAAATTTATAGGTTTCCAATTGTCATGGTTGCCGTCGATATGGTGTAATTCTGCAATATCACCTGAAATCAACGATAGATTACATTCTGTACATTTGTGATTCTGTTTCTTGAGAAGTCGTGCCGTTATCCCATCGTAGTGAGCATTCTCTCGTTTTGACCAGTAAACAAAATCGCCATCATAGGGTGATTTATCTCCCTTGACAATGACAAACTTGCAGGCTGACCAACTAACTGCAGGAATTGCTCTTTTTATAACCTTATTGGTTTGATAACGATTATATCTTCCTTGTTTCCGAATGAATTTCCATAACCAATAGCGCAGTGACCACAGGTTGTGTTGACTCATATCGCAGAATCTATGGTAATTTCTCCACCCTCTTACTACCGAACCACACTTGTTGATTCGATGTTCGAGAGTGAAACGACTATCTTTTATCACTTCTTTAACTTTTGCCTTAATGCTAATTGTAGCTTTTTGACTTGGTGTTGAAATGAATTTACCATTGGGTTTAACTGAGAAGTTCCACCCAAGGAAGTCGAAACCATCTGTACTATGTACGACTTTGGTTTTGGCTTCTTTAACTTTTAATCCTCTTGTTTCCAAGAATTTATCAATGTGTCCTCGGAGGGTTTCAGGGTCGTCTTCTGGTTTCAGAATAAACACAACGTCATCCGCATAACGAAATCCAGTAATAGTGTCTATATATCTGCCACCATTTCTGATTTTTAATCTGACCTCATGACCAACGTTCTCTAATCCGTGAAGGACTATATTTGCTAGTAATGGGCTGAAAACTCCACCTTGGGGCGTACCGGATTCTGATGAAGGAAATTCTCCTCTGACTCCAGCTTTTATTGCCCGAAATACCCCTTGTTTTGCTGCCTTTGGTAGTTGGACTGATTGCATTAAGAATTTGTGGTCAATCTTGTCGAAACATTTTTCAATATCCAATTCCAAAATTCTTTTTTCTAACCCATTACTGCTAGAGTTTAGATTATTGAATAATTGTCTCTGAATATCATGGCAGCTTCTGCTAGGTCTAAACCCATAAGAATGAGCGTTGAACGTAGCTTCTGCTACTGGTTCCAAGGCATATTTGATGAGACATTGATATGCTCTGTCGCTAATGGTCGGGATTCCTAGTCCTCTTTTAGTTCCGTCTACTTTGGGGATGTACACTCGCTTTAGGGGCTGATGTTTCCATTGCTTCCAGTTCTTAACTAACACTTCAAATAGTGCCAGTCTTTGTGAGGGTTCGAGGGCTTTCTTTCCGTCCACCCCTGCGGTTTTCCGTCCAGTATTTAACTGTGTCACTTGCCTTATGGCAAGCAATTTCGCTGCTCTGGAGCTTAATAAAAGTTTCTGAAGCTTACGCACTAGGAACACGTTACCGTTCTTCTGAGCCTTGAATATTCTCACTTGTAGGCGAAACACAATTTTCCGCAGCTTGCGCCAAGGAATTGATTTCCATTTATCAACTGGATTTAACTCCGTTGCCATAACATTCTCTACGCCTGAATGAACATTTTCTATGTAAACCGTACCCAGTTGTCCAAGAGTCCTTATTTCTTGAATTTTTGAGTACATCTTACCAGCTCTACCCGCTAACCCTTATTTAAGGAGTCCACAATTTGAAAAGTTAATCTTCTAAAATTGAAGGTTGAAAGAGCAGTTTTATTCGTTCCTCTGTTGAGTTATTTTGTAGTTTTAGGTTCTCTCATTTCGCCCACGATTTCCCAGAATTGCATTTATCCAGTTCAAAATAATGCGGGTATTTTCACA
>NZ_JAUBVE010000076.1:0-32935 GCF_036705715.1 Microcoleus sp. AT3-D2
CTGTAATTAACTCATAATTTTGCCGGAAATATCATTCTACTATGTATTTGTGTAATTAATTGTGTCTGACTACTTATATCCCAAGCTCTCGATAAAAATAGGGTCAATCCACCAGACAAAGCCGAAGTCCTGGCATTTGTTAATAGTCTCAGAAGCAAGATTGTCGAAAAGTAATATGAAACACTCCAATCTCCTCCTGCTTTCGGTTCCATTTCTGCTACTGTCAGGAATGGTAACAGCCAACGCAGCCCATGCAAAACCTTCAGAGCCAACCACCGAGATGAAAGTTCCAGTATCCCCAATGCCGAGGCAGTCTTCTGAGCGCTTTTCCATGCCTGCTATTTTTGCTCCACCCGATGCTCAATCCAACGATCAACCTGTTTGTTTTTATCAGCGCTCCGATAGCACGATAGTTGATTTGAGCAGACTTTGTGGGGCTAAGAGCACCGCAACGGGTACAAATACTAGATGGGAGAACGCTCCTGTTGAGGAGAAGAAGACCCCAATTTATTGGTAGAAAAATGAGAATTTGGGTCAGTAAACGAGTTCCATAGGAGCGCCCGAACCTCATTTCACCAAAAGTACGCGCGTGCGTAGCTATCCCGTAGGGAATCGCCCTCAACCCCTCAAATCTCTCCATTCACCTGCATCTGATGCACCTTGTCCGCCAACTCTTGCAGGCGCTTTTCGTCCAACTCGTCAATTGCCAGCATCCCGACATAGATGATTTCCTTCAGCGTTAGTCGGGTTGCTAGCGCCTTTTTCTGCACAAGTTCCTTAATTATGGGGCTGATTCCAATGGCGGTACTGGCTCTAGTCACAAAGGTAACGGGAGATTAACAACTTCGACTAAATCTTAGCACCTTTAAGCTGAGCTTTTAGCTGCGAAGCAAAATGCTTAAGCGCGTCTTGACAAGACGAAACACAAGGGTTTATCGTCGAAATGTGGAAAGGCCGATCGACCTATTCCTCCAAAACCTCAACCAACTCCTCAATCATCACATCAAAAGTCAGAGCTAACTTCCGCAGCAAAGTAAAGTCAACAGTTGTCAGCCCTGGACAGCGGGCATAATGCTTGACAGTGTTGTACACCACGCCAGAACGTTCTGAAACTTCCTTGAATGTCCACCCTTTCTCGGCCGCTAGTTCTCTGACTTTAATTCTTACTAAACCCATGCTTGACAATTCATGCAATTGCGTAGTGTTTTTGTAAAGATAGATTATTTTGACCAAGAATACTTAGCGGCGATCGGCTACTCCTCTAAAATCTCCACCAAATCCTCAATCATAATATCGAAAATGCGAGCCAGCCTGTGCAAGTAGGCAAAATTAACGGTTGTCATGCCTTGACATTGGGCGTAGTTTCTAATGGTGCTGTAACCAACACCCGATCGATCTGAAACTTCCTTAAGTGTCCAGCCGTTCTGGTCTGCAAACTCCCGAATCCGCAACCTCACCAAGCCTTTGCTCATACTTACTTGACAAATGACAATCTGCTGTCGTTTAATATTAGATATCTGAAAAAGCGATCGCCTCACGTCTGGACAACTAAGGGCGATCGCCTTCAAAAATTAAATAGACAGTTACTAGCTGTCTACCAGCCATGATAGCATCATCCCAGCTAAAATCAAGCACCCTCACCTGCTCAAAAATTCTCCACAAATCGCCAATCCTGCATCCGCTGGCGAGATTCGTTGCCGAAGAAACAGTCGCACTCCTGTTCAATATCGCAGCAGACGAGATTTACCGCATCGAATGCTGCCGCTACATGGTGTATGTTCACGCCAAAGGTATCAGCCGATTTGTCAGCTACGCCGATTTTCCCCCTATTTTAGAAGTAAAGCCGATCGCACCTCAAGATTTTGGCAGATGGTACAAACGCTGGAAAAGCAAGCAAGCACCTGCATTTTGGACGAAATTCTACACCCACAAGTTCAAAAAAGCTGTTTCAGTTGACAGCTTGCTGGAGTGGGGCCAACTGGTAGCTACTGTGAAATCGGTCATTTCCGGGGCGGCGCTGCAACAGCTACGAGATGTCTATGCCCAAGAAAAAGATTTGATGGAGAAATTTTAAAGTGCGATCGACTTAATCCTACTTGAACTTTCAATTAAATTTTAAAACACCTCATCTTCGATTCCCAGCCACCATTCCCCCAGATTCATTAAATCTTTGTGAAGGTCAGTAAGTTCTGTCATATACTCTTCAGCAGAAATCTCCGATCGCCTTTCTTGCAATTTTTTCAGCCGCAGTTGTACCAACAGCCAAGGTTTGGAAATCCCGTCCTTTGCTTCGATATATTTGGCTAGATCTTTGCTGTCCATAGTTATTGGTTGTTTTTTAGATTCGGAATGATTAAACCGCAGAGAACGCAGAGAACGCAGAGTCAGAGAAGAGAGAGAGATGAATAATTACGAGGGCAACTGGCTTAATATTATAGGACTTTTGAAACGCCTTAAAAAAGCTCTCATTTTTTCCAGTGGGTTTCAAGCGACTTGAGCTTTGAGCCAGGGGTTGAAACCCCTGGCGGACTAACTGACTGGGGGACTTTTCAGCTAATATGTCTCCCGCCAACATCTTTTACCTATAATCCGAAGTCTGAATTTTATTCAACTTCGCAGCATATTTCATGCCGTATTCCGGGCGACAGAAGCGATCGAGCTGAGCCTCAAAGAAAGCCCGATTTGCCTTCAAATGCTTGGGATTCGGGTCATCTAAAGGATACAAAAGAGCAGTCCGCAAAGCTTGAATCACCGCCGAAGTAACGCAGTACATCGATCGCTGAAATGTCACCCCAATTTGATTGAGGATATCATCTTCGCCGCGACAGCGCTGTTTGTAGAAATCCATCAAATAAGGCGGCAGGAAATGCAGCATATCTTGTGCTAGCAAAGTCGGCGGAATCCCCGCCGTACCTACCGGGAATTTGTCTGCATAAAGCACTCCGTAGTGGAAGTCTTTTTGGTCGTCAGGAACTTCCTTAGCTTGAGCGTTGTAAGATTTGGTGCCTCGGAACGGCGAAGTGCGATAAAATACAGCTTCTACGTAAGGTAAGGCTGCTTCGTAAAGCCAAGTGAAACCCTTAGATTTCGGGATAATTTCGTAGGTTTCGCCGTCAATTTGAACGTGGTGGTAAATCGGGCGTCCGGCGATCGCAAATATGCCATTTACTAGGAAATCCATCGCCTGCGGGACTGTCGTAATTTTCCCTTCGTCGTACAAGTCGGAAACCTCAAAAAATACAGGCGCCATTACTTCCCAGAATAAACCGAGATTGCTGTAATAAGACATTTGGCGGCACTGTTCTAAAAACATTTCGGGAAATGCTTTGTGAAGTGCCAGCATGAACGGGTCTTTTTTAAAGTAAGCTTTAATTGCCCGATCGGCATTAGCCTTATATTCGTCACTGTCCAAATAAGGATCGAATTGATTGGTGGGCACGTACAAGCCCCGGTGCCAAAGCATTGACCTCATACACTCTTCCGCAAATTCCATGTTAATGCGATCGTGCCACAAATGGTGAACAAATCGAGGGAGTTTACCAGTTTCTCCCTTTTCCATGAACTCCAAAAGTTCCGGGTGAACACTTCCAGTTCCCCGCCAAATCCGCAAATCTGCACCGTCGCCTGCATAGTGATTTTGCAAGTCTAAATACTCCTGGGGCAAGAAGTATTTAAAGAAGGGAAGCGGGTGTAAAAATACTCGTTCGGCGATGTAAAGCAAATCCCGCCAGTAGAAGTCCATCGGCACCGCGTAAGCTTTCCAGATAGCGATGATTTGCATCAGATTTTCCGGCGTATCTGGAATCATCGCGCCGCCAGCTTCCAATCTGTGAATTATTTCGGCAAATTCGTGTTTGGAAGGAGGTAGTTTAGTTGCTGGTTTATTAGGGGTTTGTACCATTGTTTCTTCCTTTGGTTGAGTGAATCTAAATATTTTGAATTATTGCAAAAAGCTGCGATTCTTTAACTGGTTCCCCGGCTGTGGGAACCGATATCCAGAGGCTATGCCTCGTCGGCGATCCGGAAAATTGGAGCCAGAGCCTCCGGATATGCGTTCCCAGGCTCAGCCTGGGAACGAGTAGATGTTCTTACTCCGCGTCGGCGGAATTCGTTTCTGTAGAAGCGATTTTTATCGCCGAATCTCCAACCGGATAGCTAATAGCAACTTGGGTATTTCTGTCAGCCGGCAGAGTGGCTACGATCGCATTTGTAGTAGATTCGCTCCACTTGAGCAGCCAACCCGGTTGAATTCCCAACACAAAAATGATGCCCGCCAAAACCAGCGCTGGCATATTTTCAGCAAACGTAACTGGAGGGTAGTAAGCCGTGGTGTTGTCCAACTTTCCAAAACAGGTGCGGTTGAGCAGAATCACAAAGTAAACTGCTGTTAAACCCGAAGCTAAAATGCAGAGTAAAGTTGGAATTGGAAAGATCGAGAAACTGCCTTGAAACACTAAAAATTCGGCAACAAAACCCACCAAACCCGGAATTCCGGCGCTTGCCATACCACCCAAAACTAACAGGGAACTGGCAGTCGGTAAACCCCGCATCGGGTTCATCAAACCGTTGAGCACGTCCAAATCCCGCGTGCCAACTTTGGTTTCGATGATGCCTACCAAATAAAATAGCAAAGCTAAAATCAAGCCGTGGCTTACCATTTGCCCGACAGCACCGATTAAGGCGAGTTTCGTGCCGGCGGCGCAAGCAACGAGGATGTAGCCCATATGCCCGATCGAACTATAGGCTACCATGCGTTTGATGTCTTTTTGGGCGATCGCGCTCAAAGCACCGTACATCACGCTCACCGTCCCGATAATCGCTAAACTGGGAGCTATAATCGACCAAGTTTCGGGAAACATCTGCAAGCCAAACCGGACTAAACCGTAAGTTCCCAACTTCGCCAGAATCCCTCCCAGCAAAATTGCTGTTGCTGGCGAAGCTTCGACGTAAGCATCCGGTAGCCAAGTGTGCAGCGGCACCAAGGGAATTTTAATTCCCAACCCAATTAGCAAAATTGTTAGCAGGATTAACTGCATATTTCTCGGCAATTCTTGAGTGGTAATCGCACTGTAATCGAAATTTAAAGAACCGCTCAGCCAAGCCACACCCAAAAATGCTGCTAGCACTAAAAGTCCCGAAACTGCCGTGTAGATCAAAAACTTCATGGCAGCGTATTCCCGCTGCTTGCCGCCCCAAATCGCAATCAACAGGTAAAAAGGAATTAATTCTACTTCGTAAAACAGTACAAACAGCAGCAAATTTTGAGACATCAAAGCTCCGGCAATACCAGCATTGATTAGCAAAATCAAAGCGTAGTAAAGCTGGGGACGCTGCATATTTTCCCCAGTGCCGTAAATGACTAATAGCGTCAGCAAAGCACTTAAAACCAGCAGCGGCAAGGACAAGCCGTCAATGCCCAAGTTGTAGCTCAAACCTAATTGTGGAATCCAAGGCAAATATTCTTGAAATTGCAGTCCCGAATTGGCTGGATCGAATTGAGTCAACAGCCAGATATTCAAAATGAAAATAGCTGCCGCAAAAGCCGAGGCTATTGAACGGAGACGCATTCCATTGATATTTCCGGGCAGGAACCCGACTACCGCAGCGCCCAACGCGGGCAACCAGAGCAAGGCACTAAGCATAATGTATGAAGAGTGAAGAGTAATATCAATTCCGGTTGCACCGGAATGATTGTTGACGGTTGACGGTTGACAGTTAACTCGAATTTACTATCCCGATGCTAACTTAGTTGATATTAACTATCACTTTAGCAAGCTTTTTTGGCTTGATAATTTGAGAGTTTAGATGTTGATTTTTCCCAAACTATCAATCCAAAATTGCATCACGGCACAGAAACCATAGAGACTGCCCCTGTGTCTAAATCGTAGTATCCACCAACAACTTTCAGTTTACCCTCTTGAATTAGCTGAGAGATAACTGGAGACTCTTTCAACCTCTTAGCTTGCAGAATAACATTCGCTTTGACGGCATTTTCTAGACGATCGCCCGCTTGGTCTTTCGAGCTGTCTACAGCAGGCTTAATGGCGTCGAGCAAACTGCCAATTTGACCGGGAACTTGAGATCCTTTGATGGTTGCGTCTACCGCACCGCACCTTTCATGCCCGACTACCATAAGCACTTTTGCTCCCAGTACCAGCGTGCCAAATTCCAGGCTGCCAATTTCTTCAGGGGTAGCCACATTTCCGGCCACGCGACAGACAAATAAATCTCCAAATCCTTGATCGAAGACAAATTCCGAAGGAAAGCGGGAATCTGCACAGCCGAGAATAGCAGCAAAGGGTTTTTGAGTTTTGGCAACTTCGGTGAGGCGCCCAAAGTCTTGGTTGGGACTTTGGCGTTTTTTGTCAACAAACCGCTTGTTGCCGTCCATTAACTTTTGCAGAGCTGCATCGGGAGTCGAGTCATTTTGAGCAATTGCCGGTTCGGGTGCAGCCAAATCAGCGCCTGCTCCTGCTGCGAGTATCCCTGTACCAATGGCTCCTGCGACAAATTTGAGGGAATTGCGTCGGGAAAGATTGAATTGTCTGTTGTTTGAGGTCATTTATGCTGCCTTATTTGAACGAGTTGGAAATCTTTGTTCAAGACTTCATGTTTTTAAGATTTTAGATTAAAACTGTCACCTAAAATCTTCAAGCTTATATTTCTTTACCCGCCTACAATCAGCGACAGGCGAGCTAGCAGTGGCCAGCTTATGAGCAGTCCCAAAACTGCTACTCCGAACAGAATCGTCAGGGCGTAAAACTGAGTTTGACCGTTAACGTTGTATTTGAGGCTTTGCCCGCCGAAAACCGTTGCAAAACCGATTAAGTTCGCGAATCCGTCAACAATATTGCGATCGACCCAAGAAATAACTTGAGCAACTAAACCGACGGCAAATATCACTGTCACCCGGTAAAGTTGGGCAGTGTAAAAGTCGTAGGCAAAAAAGTCTTGCAAAGCTTCAGAACCAATTCGTACTGGTTTTTCCCATTTGTCGTTCATGTAAACAAATGCTCCGGCACTGATGCCGATCGCCGTTGACAAAACTAGCAGTCCAGTTGCGGTATAATTCAAACTATGTCCAGGCAATAAATGCCACGCAGCCAGCAAGTGAGGAACGTGTAAAGTAAAGCCCATTAAAACAGTCATCGGCAAGATAAAAGGCCAGTGAACTTCCGGCGAACGTTCGGTCATTTGCTTTGGTTTGCCACCAAAAACTAAACCGAAGACGCGCACCAATCCAAAAGCAGTGACGCCGTTTACAAACAGCACTATTCCTAACAAGAAAGGGTGAGATTCCGAAAGCCCGGATGTGAAGTCTTCTAAAGCCCAGAAACAGCCGAAGGGCGGCAGCCCCACTAATCCAGCGCTACCGACAATAAACGATATCGCCGATATCGGCCGCTTTCCCCACAAACCGCCGAGAGCTCGGACATCCTGGGTGATGCTGTTCCAAACTACCGAACCGATGCTCATCACCAGCAAACCCATTGCCAAGGTGTAGGCAAATATCAATGTCAGGGCTGTTTGGGCTTGTCCGGTACCGACGGCGATAAATACTAAGCCCATGTAAGAGCTGACTATATACGAAAGCGTGCGCTTGATGTCAATTTGGGCGATCGCAATTAATGAAGCACCAACCGCCGTCGCAGCGCCTACAATAATAGTTGTCTTCACGCCCACGGGCGACAAAGCAATCACCGGTTGCAACTTAATCAATATCCAAGCACCAGTTTCAACAACTACGGTGTTCCGCAAAATCGTCGCCGGCAGCGGGCCTTCCATCGCCTCATCCAGCCACAGGTGCAAGGGAAACTGAGCGCACTTACCCATCGGGCCGGCAATCAAAGCTAAAGTCAGCAGCGTCGCGACAGTGGGGTCAAGCTTTGCAGTCTGAGCCCAAACAGCCAACTCGTCAAAATTCCAAGTTCCAGCCAGTGGCAGAATGGCGACTACTCCCATCAGCAAGAATAAGTCACCCACCCGCTTTGTTAAAAAAGCGTCGCGGGCTCCTGTCACCACCAAAGACTGATTGAACCACAGCCCGACTAGCAGGTAAGTACCCAAAGTCAGAACTTCCAAAATCATGTAGCTGAAGAACAGGGAGTTGCACAGTACCAAGCCGCACATCCCCGCTTCAAATAGCCCCATCAGGGAAAAGAACCGAGCCCAGCCCCAGTCCATTTCCATGTAACCGAAAGCATAAATCTGCGCCAGCAAGTTCAGTCCGGTAATCAAAACTGTCGCGCCGACGGTGACAGCAGAGATTTCTACGGGAATGGTTAAGTCTAAACCTGCTACATTCAGCCAGGGAATCAACTGGTGCCGGGCCGGTTGGTTCCAGATAGCTGTCAGGGCTATGACGCCGTGTAGGAAAGCGAACAAGGTTAATATGGCGTTCACGTAACCGGATGGTCTTGGCCCCGTGCGGCGGGTAACTGCCGGAAACCACAGCATCGACAGAACTCCGCCGATGAGTGGATAGCAAGGTATAAACCAAACGGTCTGGAGTAAGATTTGAGCCATTGGCATTACCTGTAAAGGTTACAAAAATTTAAAATTCTGAGAATCAGCCTGGGTTATCGTCGTTTAACCGGGCGCGATCGGAATATTGTTCTTAATTTTAAATTAAGTTTTGCGTTAATAATTATTTAGTATGTTATGTAATATATAAGATACGTTAATAAGTAAAAATACTTAGAAAAGAGTAAATTTAACTTCTAGGCTAGATTTTGGGAACCCATATCCAGAGGAAGAGCCTCGCGTCAAACAAAATGGAGCTTCTTCCTCCCCCTATCTGCGTTACCAGGTTCCAGTCTGGTAACGAGTAACCGGAACACTTAATAAGTAATAATACTTAAAACAGCTAAACTGATGAATCGCGCTTGTATAAAAGCGAAAAAGGAGGATCTGGCTCGCCTATATGCTTTACCAGGTTCCAGTCTGTTAAGGAGTAACTAGATAACCTAATAAGTAATAACACTTAAAACACCTAAACTTATGAATCGCGCTTGCATACAAGCGCTCACAGCTTATACTATGGTTAGAGTCATTTTTTGACGCTAATAAAGTTTATAACGATGTCACAATGAACCAAAAATATTTTTTGCAAAGAACTGAGCCACTTGATAATGAAGCATTTGTGGAAGAACTTTACCGCGCTTATTTGAAACGCGATTATGACGCTGATGGTAAAAGCTTTTTTCTCCATAAATTGCAAAACGGCGAACTTACACGGCCGGAAATCCTCAGCTCATTTTTGCAGTCATCGGAATTTAATTTTATAAGTGAATGGCAAAAAAGTATTTTAGGATTGCCAGGTTTGGAAATTATGTCATACCACATACCAAAAACGGCAGGAACAACTTTTTTCATAGCTTTAACACAGGTTTATGGTCTAGATAAAATCGCTGGTTTTTTGGATGAATCCTTAGCAGTAAGGGAAGGTGTAGATCCGCAAACAATAAAAGTAATACACGGTCATGTTCCTTCGAGAAGGTATTTCTGTCCTGCTCAAGTAAAAGAAATCATCTGGTTGAGAGATCCTATTCTTCGATTAATTTCCTTGTATTTCTTTTGGAAAAGTCTTCCTCGTACTGAAGATGAAAGTTTGCACAATTATGTACAAGAAAAAAACTTAGATCTGGTGGAATTTGCCAAGATTCCTCAACTCCGCAATGAAATGTCTCAATATGTTGGGGGGCGCAATCTCACAGATTTTTATTTTGTGGGAGTCCAAGGATTTTTTAAAGATGATTTAACAGAGCTGAGCAAGATGTTAAATTGGCCAGAAATCTCAATAACCTATGAAAACACAAACAAGCATAAGGGCTATAACTCTTTGGTAAACAGTATCCTCTATGACAGCCATATTATGAATGAGCTA
This sequence comes from Microcoleus sp. AT3-D2, assembly GCF_036705715.1. Taxonomy (NCBI): domain Bacteria; kingdom Bacillati; phylum Cyanobacteriota; class Cyanophyceae; order Oscillatoriales; family Microcoleaceae; genus Microcoleus; species Microcoleus sp. AT3-D2. Next base: position 9,887 of record NZ_JAUBVE010000076.1, read on the forward strand.
ATACATCTCAATCGCGAAGATTTGGAACTTTATCAAACAGCATTACACCTGAGAGCTAAGCGAAAAGGAATATCAAATTCATTCGCACAGTTCGAGCTATCTCCACAGCAAGGTCAGTCTCAATTGCAAAAAGTTTAAGCGCAACAAATTTAAAAAGGAGGCTCTTCCTCGCCTATCTGCGTTACCAGGTTCCACCCTGGTAGCGAGCAACAGTTCCAGATACCTGGAAAGGAAAGTAAGTCTCGATTGCCACAAATTTAAGCGCTACAAATTTAAGCATAACGGACGCACAGTTATAATTGTGGGATTTCCCAAGCTGATTCGGAAAGTTTGGCTTGGCGCTGTCCCATCGCCCTTGCCCTAACATTTAAAAGACCGATCGGCGTATTAAACAAATCTACCATATCGGCTTGGGCCATCGCACTTTTGGCGGCAGCAACCGGAAATTCCTTGAACAGCCACCTAGCCAGCCGGTAAAAATATTCCCCTGTTGTGAATTCTCGCATCAAATCGACACCGTGGAGTTCGTGCAAATATTTATTAGATTCGCCGTACCGATACCATTGACTTTGCAACTGTTTTATTGTAGAACGGTGGCGGTGTTGGACGATCGCATTTTCGGCAAAATACATTTTATAGGATGTTTCCCGCAAAATCCGCCAGCACAAGTCAGCATCGCCGCCACTGGTGAGGTAAGGGCGAAATAATCCTATTTGTTGTAAAACTAGCCTGCGTACAGCTAAGTTGGCGGTTTGACCGTAGGGACAAAAAGGGTGAGCGAGAGTATGTTGTTGAGATAAAGTATTTTGGCGATCGGCGTGTTGTTCTAAGATAGTTTTACCGGGCAATGCGAGTATTTCCCCAGCGCTAATTCCTACTTCTAAGTCAACAAATGGCTTAACTAAATTTTCCAGCCAGTCAGATTCCGGGCGACAGTCTGCATCGGTAAATGCAATGATTTCGCCTGTGGATGCGCGAATTCCTTGATTGCGGGCGGCGTAGGAACTTTGAATCTGATTTTCGGTGAGGTGGCGAATGGTTATCTGATCCAACTTAGCTGCTGTTTCGAGGATTGCTGAAGTGCGATCGCGACTGTTGTTGTCTACTAAGAGATATTCTACACTTTGTGGCGGATAAGTTTGCGATCGCAGGCACTCGATCAACTCCGGCAAATCCATCTCGCCGTTGTAAACAGGCACAACCACCGAAACTTGCGGTAAAAACGTTTTAGTCATTCACAAACAACCGTAAACGATAGCATAACTAATATTGAGTAAGATTAAACGAACCGCGCAGGCGCTAAGAACGCTAAGGAAGATAAATAAGCAAATGTAGTTCTTACTTTGTTCTATAAGCGTCTTCGCGGTTCTTCAAATAATTAAAAAGCGTTATTAAGTTCCATTGCATTAACGGGGATATAACTTGTCAAAATTATAACTTCGGCCCCTTAAACAGGCAAGATGCCTGTTCCACAACTGCATTCAGTTCTTGTGGAACAGGCATCTTGCCTGTTTCTTTGAAATAGTAGAAAATATCTCTTACATCCCCTGTACAATCCGTCACCCCATCCGTTCTCAACTGTTGCTAGTCAACATCAGAACCATTAACACTAACGCCACGTTAGTTATATAAAAAATGCCAACAACTTGAGTTTCTAACCAGCCGCACAACTCTAAATGATGGTGCAGTGGAGCCATTCTTAACAGACGCTTGCCGATTCCATCCGGCCCTTTTGTAGCTTTGTAATAACCTACTTGAGCAATTACTGACAGCGTTTCAATAAAGAAAATCCCGCTGATAATTAATAATATCCAAAGGCTATTTGTTAATAAAGCTACCCCACCCAAAGCACCGCCCAAAGCTAAAGCACCTGTATCGCCCATAAACACCTTGGCTGGATTACGGTTGTGTGCTAAGAAACCGAAACAACTGCCGCTGATGCAAGCGCAAAATATCATTAATTCTGGCGAAGTTGACGCTACAGATGCGCCCAATCCCAAAAGTGCGATCGCCCCCAAACCGCCCATCAACCCGTCAACACCATCGGTAAGATTAGTAGCATTGCTTTCGGCAACTAGCACAAAACCAGCCAGCGGCCAAAACAGCAAACCTAATGGCAATACCCAACCGAAAGGCAAAGCAACATTCGTAGAAATTGCAGGTTGATGAAACATCAGCCACAGACAAAATAGAGCAGCAAAACTTATTTGCAAAGCCAATTTCATCCGAGGTGAAATACCTTTGTTCGACTTACGTCGCAGAATTTGCCAGTCATCAATCCAGCCAATGAAACCGTAAGCTAAAGTTAAAGCCGATACGGCAACAACATCTGAGTTAAACTTAGACCAAAGTAAAGCGACTGCTACCCCTGCGGGTATAAAAAAGATGCCTCCCATTGTCGGCGTTCCCGCTTTTTTCAAATGGGCTTGGGGGCCGTCTTCGCGAATTATTTGTCCTGCTTTTAGTTGCTGGAGTACGGGCACAACTGCATAGCCCAACCCCGACGCAACTACAGCACAAACAACTAGCGGCATAAATAGCGATGCAGGTAAATTCAAAAATCTATCCGCTACTACATCTAAACCGATCGCTACAGTGCCGAGCCCCAAACCCAGCAGCAGGAATAAATTCTTTCCTGTAAGTTTGAAAGGCAGACTAAAAGGGATTTTCTCATCCAAAAAGTTATCCATAACACTCCTCACCACACACTATTTGAGAATAAGCAATTGACAATGGGGGAATAGGGTGCGATACAGGAGATTGAGAAATCTCTTAGTTTTTCTTCCCTGTTTCCGGTTGATTTCTTCACCCTTCTACCCGTTATTCTTCGCCTACACTCACATCCTCTTCTACTTCCTCTTCTAAATCATCGTAAGGACTGTCGTCAACTGCCATAAGTTCAGAAATTTCTTCTTCGTGCAGATAGTCGGGTTCTTGGACATCCCTTGCTAACAGGCGATTGTTAGATTCCAACCAGTCTAAAAGAGAAGATTGCTGTTTTAATGGAATTACATCCGCAGGTAAGTGGCGAGGAATTTGACGCAGAGATGGGTTGTACATGATTATCGGTTTTTAAAGACAAAGACGCGATCGAGTAGAGGTAACGTTTTGCCGACGAACTGCTCCTTTGATCAAGCACTTGCAAATCGGGCATTTAGCAAGGCTAAAGCATTATACCACAGGCACTGTTTGGTTCCGGATCGGATAAGATGGGAGACCCAAAAGGCGATCGCCCCCAAGCATGGGCATGAGGATAACACTAAAATCCGCTCTTGCCAATCCTTCTTTAGCCGTAAGCATTGTAATCTAAGACGATCGTCTTTAAGATATCGCCGGACACGGGGCGATCGTATTCTGCAAGCCTCGCTAACGGCAAGGGTTTGATTCACAACAGTCTCCTGGTTTTTCATCAAAGCCTGAGCCCGAATGCCCTCTGGCTTCTTCAGTCAACTCTCAAGCAATAAATCTCAGAATGGATATAACGGCAGCGGTTTTATACAACAAAGAGGGCTACCACACCGGAGGCAAAAAACTTCTGGGGCGTCATTCAGCCGGAGAAGGGTTTCTCAAAAGCTTAGTCCAACACGGAACCGCTGACTCTCTCTACTGTTGCGCCGATAGCGAAACAACCTTTAAGGAGTTTTGTTCGCACATCCAACCTTGGCTGCAAAAACCTCGGAAAGTTCGCTGGATTCCGATGGAACGACCGGATTTGCTATCTCAACCGGGCACAATTTACCGACCAGATCCGGTTCTGTCGCAGATGGTGTGGGCGCGCAGATTTGTTGATCAGCGCGCCTACAGCGTTTGCGGCGTTACTCACACGATCGGTACACAATACATCATGGAGGCGATCGGCGATTTGATCACCGCACCCATGCAGCCTTGGGACGCCCTGATCTGCACCTCTGCCGCCGTGAAAACAGCAGTAGAAGGAGTTATGAGGGAGTGGTCTGAATATTTAGCCCAGCGCAACGGCGGTAAACCGGAAATTTTGGTCAAATTCCCCGTTATTCCCCTAGGAGTCGATTGCAGTGCGTTTCCGCAGGGTGTGGAAGCAGTTAATAGTCGCCACCAAATGCGACAAGAATTCGGCATTTCTCCCGAAGATATTGTTGTGTTATTTGTTGGTCGATTGACTTTTTCTGCAAAAGCTCATCCGGTACCCATGTACATCGCCCTAGAACGGGCCGCACAACAGACAAAAGCCAAAATCCACTTAATTCAAGCCGGTTGGATAGAAGATCCGAGAGAAAAACCCGACTTTAAAAATAGCGCACAAATATTTTGTCCGTCGGTGAATGCTATTTTTTTAGATGGGAGACAGCCGGAAATTAGAATAAATATTTGGTCGGCGGCCGACATTTTCATATCGCTTTCCGACAACATTCAAGAATCCTTTGGACTGACACCAATAGAAGCCATGGCGAACGGACTGCCGGCCATAGTCTCCGATTGGAACGGATACAAAGAATCTGTACGCCACGAAATAGACGGATTCCGCATTCCCACACTCATCCCGCCCCCGGAATCTTGTTTAGATTTAGCCCTAAATTATCTCGACGGCAGCTTAAATTGGCCGACTTACATGGGTCACACTTCCCTCGCCACAGCAGTTGACATTGATGCTTGCACCCTGGCGTTGTGCCAATTAATTGAAAACCCCGAATTGAGAAAGCGGATGGGGGAAAATGCCAGACTAAGGGCGAGGGAAATTTATGATTGGAAAGTAGTAATTGCTGCTTACGAACAATTGTGGCGGGAATTAGCAGAAATTCGCCAGGGGGCATCGGAGTCAGCACCTTTAAAAGCCGGGAAGCCGCCTTATCCCCTAGGCGACGATCCGTTTCGGGTATTGGGTAATTATGCGACTAGGACTTTAAGCAATGAGATGATGCTGAGTCTGGGTGCGATCGCCACACCAGAACTTTTCAAGCAGGTACAGACAATTAGGTTTACCAGTTTTGGTGAGGATAGGAGAAGATCTGTTAGCATTCAGATGGAGATATTGGATGCAATTAAGCACGAAGGTGCGATCAGCGTGGGGGAAGTTATCCGACGCTACGTTAAAAACGAGCAAGAATTAGCATACCTATATCGGACGATGCTCTATCTGGTGAAATTTGGTATCTTAGTTATTAGTCATTAATCAATGTAGGGTGCACACTGGGCACAGACAAACCCAATAATAAGCGCGCTAAAAACGACTTGTCGCGTAATTTATAAATAATATTGAACGCGAACTCAAGAATATTTTTTCCTTCTTCATCCCTCTTCGTAAAAAAATATATGCTGAGAAAATCTGCACTCTTAGAGATAATTGCTGGTAAGAATCGCGGTTTGCTGGCGACTCCCAGCGACAAACAAGCAATTTTAAGTGCGATCGCCCAATTGGAAGATTACAACCCCACAACACGCCCTGTCGAAGCTGCAGAGCTTTTAAATGGAGATTGGCGGTTATTGTACACCACCAGCCGCGAACTGCTGAATCTTGACAGTTTTCCCTTGGTCAAATTGGGTCAAATTTATCAATCTATCCGCGTCAAAGAATCTAAAATTTACAACATTGGCGAACTTTACGGCTTGCCTTATTTGGAAGGAATTGTCAGTGTAGCAGCGAGATTTGAGCCAACTTCCGAACGGCGAGTGCAGGTGAAGTTTGAGCGGTCTATAGTAGGTTTAAGCAGGTTGATTGGCTATGAATATCCGGGGAAGTTTATCCATGAGATTGAGTCGGGGAAAAAGTTCGCTGCTGTAGATTTCGGGCTGGATACTCGCGAACAGCAGGGATGGCTGGATATTACTTATTTGGATAAGGATTTGCGGATTGGACGGGGGAATAAAGACAGTGTTTTTGTATTGACAAAAGAGTGATTTTGTGATGTGTGATTAAGTGCGATCGCCCCTTAACTCATTCTCAATTTATCTTTCCTTCATTCGCGTTTATCCCCGTTCATCTGCGGTTACAAATCAAAAATATATCCCTTTTGCAAACAGTTCAAGACTTCATAAATATTGTTACTCCGTCAGTTTTGTCTGTTCTTTCTTTTCCGTCGGCATTGACTTTCTGACAGCTAGCATCAACTCCGCTTCGCTACATCGATACAAATCTCGCATTCGGAATACTTGCCAAACTTCCATCTTTGGCAAGGTTCGGCTTTTTTCCCAGTTGCGAATTGAAGACTCCGCGCATTCTAGTTCCCGTGCTACGTCTAAGATTGTCAGCCCTGCACGTTCTCTCAAGGCTCTCAAATCCATAGCTGAATAAACCTTTCAATATAATAACTGTTAATATTTAGCGCCAAATATTGACACATGAGGTGAGTTTGGTGTTTAATCATAGTAGTAGAGGCGTTAGTCGATTTCCGGCAAGAGACTTACTAACGCCCTTTCCTGTAGTCCATAGAGGATACTAAACCATCATGCCACAAAACGGTTATCAACAGGGATTCGCTGCGAATCCTGGGGCGATCGCGTACCAAAAACGCCTTTACCCTTGGGCGATCGCCAAACTCATGCCCAGTATGCAGCGGGCGATTGTGGGGCGATTTCGCAGTCGATCGGATGCTGACGGACACTTGCTGTGTCTGCGTCAACTCATGCCTCAAGCAACGCTTGTCGTAGTCTTTGACTTGCAACCAGACTTAGAAGTACCAATGGTGGCGCCGACAGCAATGCGATAAGCAGAAGAATCTGATCCCCCCCCTGAAAAAAGGGGGGTTATAAAAATTGACAAATTACTAACTACCAATTACCGCAGCAGATAAATATCAACCTAAGTTAGGATAATTTTATCCTTAATTTGCTTTGAAATCATGACTTCTACAACTGCAAAATTCATCGTGTCTCCAGTGGGCGAAATTCCCCAATGGCAAGTCGCGACGTGGGAAGATTATGTAGCAGCCTGCGAAGATCCATCTTTGGAGGAAGCCAGAATATTTTTTTATGAAGGATATCTTTGGATAGACATGGGTAATGAAGGGCCTCAGCACGCCAGATTTAACAACCTCTTGACGCTGGTATTTTACGCCTGGTTTGTCAGCAAAGGAGGACAAGCTTTCGATGATTTGGGCGGATGTGTAATTGAGAAGCCAAAGGTGGGAGGAGGTGCGCCCGATCGCATTTTATATGTCGGCGGAGAATTCATCCAGTGGCAAAAAGGGGAACCGCGCCGACTTAATCTAAATAAATCGCGAATTCCCGATTTAGTGATAGAAACTTCCGATACGACTTTGGCCAGTGATTTAGATGAAAAAAAGCGGTTGTATGCTGCTTTGGGAATTCCTGAGTATTGGGTAGTAGATATTAAGGGCGAGAGAGTTTTGGCATTTCGCTTGCAGGAAAACGGGAAATATCAGGAATGCGAGATTTCCGGTGCGCTTGAGGGATTGCCAATTGCTTTGCTGTCGGATACTTTGAAACTTTTGGGTGAGGGAAATGGGACGGCGGCGATGTGGTTTGCTCAACAAATTGGGAAGTTGTAGAGAGGTTGGCGAAAAGTACGTTAGCGAAGCCCTCGAAGAGGATCGCACGCGATTCACAATAATTTTTTCAAGCTCGACTCTAGGGCTGCCACAATCTCTGAGAATGTTGATATTTGTGCTAAGCTAATCTACAAAAGATGTCACGATCGTGCAGTAACCTTTCTGTGATTTAAAGGAGCAAGTCAATGAATATTGTCTTAAAGCCGGAATACGAAGAGTTTATTCAAGCGCAAGTTCAAAGCGGAAAATATGGCAGCGCTGAAGAACTAATTGGAGAAGCGATCGCACTTTTAAGAGAACGAAAACAACGCATCGAAGAACTCCGCCAGAAAATAGCAGTGGGAACTGCACAAATTGCTAAGGGACAAGTGACAGATGGAGAACTCGTGTTTGCCAAAATTCAAGAAAAGATCGATCGAAGAGAACAGTCAGGGGCATGAACAGTTATACATTTTCAGATGAAGCCGTCCGAGACTTGAATGAGATTTGTGAGTACATTGCTGGCAATAGTTCCAGGGCAGCCAGCGAGCTTTTTGATGCAATTCGTCAAAAATGTAAACTTGTCGCCGAATTTCCCAATATGGGCAAACGCTATGAGAGGTTATCCCCCAACTTGCGCGGATTTATTGTTAGGGATTATTTAATTTTTTATTACCCGAGATCGGACGGGATTGATATTGCTCGCGTTCTGCGGGGTGATCGAGACTTGGAATTATTGTTTTTAGAGTTAGGGGAAGATTAATTAGCGTTGGATCGATCTGAACGGGCGATCGCACTTGTAAAAAAGGGCGATCGCGCTTAATGCTTCTCAATTTTTGGCACACTTTTAGCTTAAATAATAACATATAATAAAAATATATCTGCCCTGTTAATCTGCCATGAATGTACAATCTGTTTCGCGTTATGTCGCACGTCACCCTGAAATTTTGCAAAGCGAACCAATTATCGCAGGAACCAGGACTTCCGTTCGGGCGATCGTGGAATTGTGGCGTTTGGGTATTACTCCTGAAGAAATCCCCATGCACTTACCTCACCTGAAATTAGCTCAAATTTTTGACGCGCTGAGCTTTTATTTGGATAACCAAGAAGAAATAAATACTTATATTGAGCGCAATCGAATTCCTGAAGAATTGATTCATCCTGCTGTTAAATCTGCAATGAGAAAGCCGTGAAACTGTTTGCAACCATTTATACAGATGAAGATGTTTCTAGGCTTGTAGCTACTTTACTGCTGGCTAGAGAGTTCGATGTGATGACAACCAGCGAACAGGGAATGCTGAGTAAATCCGATAGCCAAAAATTAGCTTACGCAGCATCTATGGAGCGATGTTTGCCCACCCATAATCGCGTAGACTTTGAGCGACTGCATCTAGATTATATGACAGAAGGAAAACAACATTCTGGGATTATTGTGATTCCTCAAAAGAACGCCTATGAGATTGCTCAACGGGTTGCTATTTTATTAAATACGCTAACTGCTGATGAAATCCCTAATCAGCTTTTATATGTATAAAGCGATCGCACTCTAGCCCCAAAAACCGATCGCACTCTTGCCCAAAAACGCGATCAAAATTATCGGCGTCCATCTGCATCATCAGCCTCAATCTGCGGTCAAAAGAAAGACCAGTCGCCTCCCTTACAATCATAAAAAATATAAAATATAAAATCATAAAAAAATGCTCCGACTCTCCCAAACCCAACTCAAAATCCTCGAAGAATGCCCCCGCAAATTCCAACACAGCTACCTAGAACTACTCGCCACCACCGCATCCCCAGAACACAAAGAAAAACTCACATGGGGAAGCCACTTTCACCTATTAATGCAGCAGCGAGAACTCGGACTTCCCATTGAATTTATCATCCAACAAGACCCCGAACTGGGACGGTGTGTGGCAGCATTTATCAACACCGCACCCGAACTTTTCGCCAATTCAGAAAATAGCGATCGAATTTTCCGCCAAGCCGAACATCCCCGCACCCTAATTTTCCAAGACTACCTATTCACCGTTATCTATGACTTACTAATAGCAGAACCAAACGCCGCCCAAATTCTCGACTGGAAAACCTATCCGCGCCCTCAAAAATCAAAATGGATAGCTGAAAGTTGGCAAACTCGCCTCTATTTATACGTCTTAGTAGAAACCAGCGATTATTCCCCAGAACAAGTTTCCATGACATACTGGTTTGTACAATTGCAAGGAGAAGAACCGCCGCAAAAACTCACCTTTTATTACAACCAAACAGAACACGATCGCACAAAACAAGATTTAACCCACCTATTGCAGCAGCTAACCGACTGGCGACAGCGCTATACCGAAGGCGGCGAATTCTTACCCCAAGTAGAAATTAGTTCCAATCTTTGCGATTCCTGTCAATTTGCCACTCGCTGCAACCGCACACCAGACACAAAAAGTTCCTCCCCATATCTTCTCGCAGAAACACCCACTGATTGGCTGCCAAATCTTGCTATCATTGAGGAAATGTCTATTTAATTCAAATCTTTTACTATGCCAACTATGGGTCGCCCGGTGGGGGCGGGTTTATAGATATTGTGGATGTGAATGAAAGATTGTTGGTGAACCCGCCCTACAGGAATTAATGAAATAATTTATGATAGAACCACTTCAAAATTTGCCAACTCAACCCCTATCCGAACCCCCAGCTTGGCTGATCCAAGCTGTCAGAAACCATGCACCAGAACTCCCTGGAAACTATGCCGCCACACTTCTGTGGTATAGAGGAATTCAAAACCCCGAACAAATACCCGGTTTTTTAAATCCCCAACTTTACCAACCAGCAAGTCCCTTTGAATTCGGACTAGAAATGAACTGGGCGATAGAAAGAATCCAGCAAGCACGAAAAAGCGCCGAAAAAGTCGCAATTTGGGGAGATTTCGACGCCGACGGCATTACCTCAACCTCGGTACTTTGGGACGGACTGGGAGAATTTTTTGATCAAAACGACCAACTAATTTATTATATTCCCAACCGATTAACCGAATCTCACGGACTCAATATCACAGGAATAGATGCCTTAGCCAAATCTGGAATTAGCTTAATTATTACCTGCGATACTGGCAGTACAAACATCGCCGAAATCGAATATGCCACCAGCTTAAACATCGATACAATTATCACCGACCATCATACATTACCGGACGATCGCCCGCCAGCTACAGCCATTATCAATCCCCGCTACTTTCCCCCAAACCACCAACTATTTAACCTGTCAGGAGTTGGAGTAGCTTACAAATTAGTTGAAGCATTATATCACACATTACCCGATATTCCGCAGCGCCCGCTCACAGATTTATTAGAATTAGTAGCGATCGGCTTAATTGCCGATTTAGTCCAACTTACAGGAGACAGCCGCTACCTAGCACAAATCGGCATCCAACAACTGCAAAAACAAATCGCAAATCCCACCCGCCCAGGAGTTGCAAAATTGCTCGAACTGTGCAAAAGATCGGGCGATCGCCCAACCGACATTTCCTTCGGACTCGGCCCCCGAATCAACGCCGTCAGCCGCATTCAAGGCGACGCTAGCTTCTGCGTAGAACTCCTCACCAGCCGCGACAAAAAACGCTGCGATGAATTAGCAAATTTAACCGAAATTGCCAACTCCCGGCGCAAATCTTTACAAAAAGATGTTGCCAAAGATGCCGCCGCCAAATTAGCCAAACTTGACCTCTCAACCACCAGCGTCATCGTCCTCAGCGACCCGCAATGGCCGGTAGGAGTATTAGGATTAGTAGCGGGACAAATCGCCCAAGAATACGGCCGTCCCGTGGTTTTATTCTGCACAGAAGGAAGCGAAGAAATTAATGAAAATTCCCCGGAAACGCAATTCACCTCTTTCTTAGATTTAGAATCACCAACACTTTCCCCATCCAAAATTGCTAGGGGTTCCGCCCGTTCCGCCAATCAAATCGACCTTTACCAATTAGTCAAAGACCAAGCGCATTTATTGCACAGATTTGGCGGTCATCCTTTCGCCGCCGGATTGAGTCTCCCAGTTGAAAATATCCCCCTATTTACCGATGCGGTAAATCAGCAACTGCGACAACAATACAGCACCGATAGTTTAACAGCCGCCCCCGTTCAAGCCGACCTAAAAATTACTGTCTCCGAATTAGGCAAGGACTTATTTCAAGAACTAAAATTGCTCGAACCTTGCGGTATGGGCAATCCCGCACCCAAATTGCTGATTGAAAACTGCTGGTTTGAAAATCTCTGGAATCAAAAAATCAAGGATTTGAAAGGGCAAAAAGTAGAATATATCAAAACAGAATTTATAATTAGAGATGAATCTAGCGATACGGGATTTCCAGGTATTTGGTGGGGACACAATCAAAACGAAGTTCCCCAAGGCCGCTGCGATGTTACGGTTGAACTAGATTTTAATACTTACAAATCGCGGTATGAAGTGCGCCTCGTAGCACTACGGGAACGCACGGAAGACAATCAAATCAATTCCCCGACTAAAATAGATTGGATCGTAGACTGGCGCAATACAAATAACGATGAAGAGTTGTTAGCAGCCAGCACAAACTTAGAATCTCCAATGCCGATCGACAATCTAGTTTACAATTCCGAAATGGTCGATCGCGAAAACTCGATCGTCCTCAAAGAATGCCCCGCAAGCTGGGACGAACTGCGGATCTGGTTTCGCCAAGCACAGCACACTCAGAAAAAACTCGCGATCGCCTACACATTACCCCCACTCGTACCCCCACAGCAAATCTGCCAACAGCTAATCGGCATCGCCAAATACCTCAGCCGCACCAAAAAACCCGTCACCAGACAGCAACTTCGCCAAAAACTAGGCATCAGCGACACCTCCCTGCAACTAGGGTTCAAAACCCTAACATATCTCGGTTTCAAAATCAATTATCGCGATCGAGCTTTCCACATCACCAGACAACCCGAAACCGCACAGCAGGAAGACGCGCCTGATCAAATCCCCAAATCCTTATTAGATAGTCAATCCATCCAATCCTCCGTGCCAAATTCCCCCATCGCCGCCCGTTTTGCAGCGCAATTCCTAGCAGCAGTCTCCGAAGAACAATTCCGGCGGAAATATTTCTGTGAAGTACCCCTTTCCACCATTGTGTCGATCGCCCGAGAGACCGTTTTCCAAGAAGATTCTACAGCAAATCCCTTCTAACTGATATCTGCCAACATTTTCAGTAACAGGCAAGATGCCTGTTCCACTTATAAGTTGACTTTTTTGGTGGGTGAACAGGCGAAACCCCTGGTGGGGCGGGCTTCTAAGCTGTACAGAATTTAAATTGTATATGTCAATTCCCTATTCCCCATTAGCAAGAATCCTCTGGGCCTCTTCCTCTCTCCCTCTCTCCCTCTCTCCCCCTCTCCCCCTCTCCCCCCCTCTCCCTGGCAGGGCCTATTCCTGACACGGATGCAACATCTCAGTTCTAAGAAATATCTTAGTTCTGAATTCATCCCGATAAAATAAGGCATAGGGCAATGGGAGTTATCCGTTGCGACTCAGGCCCAAAACTCATAACTCCTAACTCAGAGCCCAAAACCCAAAACTCCCTACCGCCAAACTCGATCGCCCATCTCCCATTTAAAACCCCTATGCTTCTCTGTCCCCGCTGCCAATTTGAAAATCCCAATCCAAACAAGTTTTGTCAACAATGCGGAAATTCCCTAATTTACAAACCTTGCCACGAATGCGGTGCCCAAGTCGCTTTTAGCGCCAAAGAATGTCAGAATTGCGGCGTCACAACAGGTCAAGTGTGGCGGGCCATTATCTGCGGTCGATCGAATTTTCCAGCAGTCGAGGCAGACGAGTCAACCCTACCCCCAGCCGAGTTTCCGCAAAAATCAGACATCGTTCCACAAATCGCATCGCCCCAAAACTCTCCTGAACCAATCGCAGACGCCATTAAAACAGAAATCACCACCCCAGTCGAACCCCCAACAGCAGTCGCACCAACTTCTCCACAGCCAAGCGACGGCGAATTCAGCAGCCCAGAAATGGACCCTGTGGTAGCCGTGGGGGCGATCGTACCACCATCCTTTCAAACAACAGAAAAAAGCTCTAATACAGCACCAGAGCGCGAAATAACCCCATCTGAGCAGCATTTTACAACCGCACCACAGCCTAAACAAATCCAGGAAGCAACCGAGAACCCCGACAGCCCAAACATAGCTGACCTCTCCCCCCAATCTCCACAATTCCCCGTCCCCAATTCAGAATATTTAATCCCTTCCCAGCCAGCAGGAGCTTATTTAGACACTCAGCAGCGCTACCAACTCCTAGAAACCGTGCCGCCGAGAAAACGCTCAGACACAGTAGCAGTCACAGTATTGGACTGTCAGCCGCTGGAAATGTCACCCCTCAAAGCCATGCTAGCAGCCAACTCTGCCAGCGTCGCCAGACGAACATCCCCCTATAGCGCAGCAATCAAACGCGGAGAAAATTCAACCAATCCCGCCTTAGCAGAGCTTTGCCAAGGCATAGCTGAACCTTATCTGGCACTGCGGTGGCAATTCTCTCAAAACCTGCCAGTCATTCACGATAGCTGGTCAGACAACGAACAGGCAGTCCTGCTGCTAGAAGACTGCTCCCAATGGCCGCTGCTGGTAGAACGCTGGAGTCAACCCGAAACTTCCACCCAGCAAATTTTATACTGGCTACACGAAATGACAGAACTGTGGGCTGCCCTAGAACCCTGGCGCTGTCGGCAAAGCTTGTTGGAACTGACAAATTTGCGAGTCAACCCCGACTCTTCCTTCTCCTTGGCTTCTTTGCGGCTGCAATACCTCTATCCCGAACCCGCCGGCTCAAACCTGCAACTGGTAGATTTGGGGCAATTGTGGCAGGTGATATTTAGCCAGTCCGATCATCGCACTGAGTTTGGCGCCTTGCTCGAACTGCTGCAACAAATGTACAGAGGCGAGATTAACACAATCGAAGAATTGCGATCGCGCCTAGAAACTGTTCCCCTCGAACTCCAACCCGCACCTTCACCAAGCTCAACCCCGACGCGCAGGCATTACCGCAGTCCCGACGAGTCCCCCCCCGACGTTGGCGAGGTCTTAACCCAGCCGATGCCACTCCAGATTTACAGCTTAGAAGACGCAGGCCTCACCGATGTTGGCCGCACGCGCGACCACAACGAAGACTTCTTCAGCATCTGGACTCAGCTCAACAAACTCGAAAGCTCCTTCGGTCGCATCTTTCAAACCAAAGGGCTTTACATTCTCTGCGACGGCATGGGCGGACACGACAGCGGAGAAGTAGCCAGTCAACTAGCCGCTGAAACCCTCAGAGAATTCTTGCAAAGCAGTTGGGAAAATCAACTACCTCCGGCAGACACCATCCGCGAGGGAGTCCTGCTAGCCAACAAAGCCATCTTTGAAATCAATCAAAAGGACGGACGCTCCGGCAGCGCCCGCATGGGTACAACTCTAGTCGCAGTCTTAGTTCAAGACACCCAATTTGCCGTTGCCCACGTCGGCGACAGCCGCCTCTACCGACTGAGAAAAGGACAAACCCTAGAAAAAATCACCTCAGACCACGAAGTAGGCCAGCGCGAAATTAAGCGCGGGGTTGACCCGGAAACTGCTTATGCCCGTCCCGACGCCTATCAACTAACTCAAGCCATCGGCCCGCGAGACAGTAATTTTCTCAAGCCAGAGGTGCAGTTTTTAGACTTGTGCGAAGATACCTTATTAATTTTGGCTTCTGACGGCCTGACAGATAATGATTTGTTGGAAACTCACTGGCAGAACACTCTCGAACCCCTGTTCAATCCCCAAGCTGATCTCGACCAGGGAGTTGCCCAGTTGATTGAACTGGGCAACAAACGCAACGGTCACGACAATATCACAGCAATTATCATTCGGGCGCAGGTAGGCGCATTTCGATTTTAGAATTTGGATGCTGCCAGCTTTTTCAAAGGTGGCGCCTTTCCCCCGTGACCGCCTGGGTTAAACCTGCAATTGTTGCAGAGAAAAAAACAGCTTCTGCCGTTTCCGGGCAAGGCTTTACTGCTCGCTCTGTTCTGAGGTATCCGGTGTTAAAACAGCTTCGG
The DNA here is from genome assembly GCF_036705715.1 of Microcoleus sp. AT3-D2. NCBI lineage: Bacteria > Bacillati > Cyanobacteriota > Cyanophyceae > Oscillatoriales > Microcoleaceae > Microcoleus > Microcoleus sp. AT3-D2. The sequence continues at coordinate 25,436 of NZ_JAUBVE010000076.1, forward strand.
TTTGAGTTATAAAAAACTGATTACAGACTCATACAATTTCCAAAAAGCTGTGGAGGACTAACCATTTATCAGTAGCTTTAATTTTGAGACTCTGTTCATGGAATCTACTGGAAAAAGTTGCTTGATAGTCAGTGGATTCATCATATTTGAAAGAGCTTTCACTTACAAAAAGAGTTAGTGTAATGAAAAAAAATCAACTAAAATGAAGTGAGTCTGGAGGCGGGTTGATGCGAAATCTGTTTTATACTCGCTATCGGGGCAAGGTGGGCATAGGTGGTAAGTGTCCGCCCTACTATATGGGGGGCTTACATCGCAATCTGCTAAATCAAATTTACATAAAAGTTTAGCAATTGTTTACCTAGTTTTTGTTGTTGCAATTGTTAAATCGATCGACTGTGTTTTAATGAGCGATAGACCCTCACAAATTTTATGAATAATTGTTCCCAAAAAACTATTTATAAATTCATGGTTTATGGAATATTTAATCACAATCAGGATATTATAAAGGTTTAGTGAAACTCACCTGTGAAGCTCATAATTAATTTTTAATTTCTAATTTTTCAAAGCCCTACGCCCCTCATCTGTAAATTTCCGCCAACTCTCACTGCCACATCAGGGAGTTCAACCACATCAATCGAAAATGCTGCTGACTCTTTTAGATCCAGACAAACAGACCCCCCTGCAACAGTGGAGTTTCGAGAGCGAATCCATTATTCGCATCGGCCGCTCTCCTGAAAATCACGTTGTGATCCCCAATGCTCTAGTGTCACGGCAGCATCTGGAATTGCAAAGAGTTAATAGCGAAAGATCCAGCCAGTGGTACTTAGTCAATTCCGGGACAAATGGCACTTTGGTTAACGGTATTCTCATGTCTCAGGGTTGGATATCCGACGATACCCTGATCCAGTTGGCGCGGGGCGGCCCAATTCTGCATTTCCAAGTTATTACTATTGAACTCGGCGGCAAAATTAAGGCGAACCCCACCGTCAATCTCGCCGCACCGAGGTGTACCCACGCGGGAAACCCGCCGGGGAATTTATTCTGCATCCACTGCGGTGAACCGATTAAAGTCGATCGCACAGTCCGTCACTACCAAGTGCTGCGAACTTTGGGCCAAGGCGGTATGGGGACAACGACTTTAGCCTGGGATCGAGATAAAGCGAAAGCTCAACAACCCGGAAGTTCACCCGCAGCTTCTCTGGTAGTCCTTAAGGAAATGAATGCTGATATGGCTCAAATAGTCAAAGCTCAAGAACTCTTTGAACGTGAAGCTAAAACTCTCAAGGCCCTCCACCATCCGGGAATTCCTCAGTTTTTTGACTTTTTTGTGGAAGGGGGCAAAAAATACTTGGTGATGGAAATGCTCCACGGCGAGGATTTAGAAAAACGCATCTACAACCGCGGGCCTGTTGCTCCCCAACAAGCAATAGAGTGGATGATCCAAACCTGTGAGGTTTTGGACTACATTCACTCTCAAAAACCCCCGATCGTCCACCGGGATATTAAACCTGCTAATTTGCTGGTGCGCCACCGCGACAATTGCATTACAGTGCTGGATTTTGGTGCCGTTAAAGAAATCGGCACTCCTCCAGGGACTCGCATCGGCGTTGAAGGCTACACCGCACCAGAACAAGACCGGGGACAGCCTCTCCCTCAGTCTGATTTATATGCTATTGGGCCTACTTTAATTTTTTTGCTGACGGCCCAAAGCCCTCAAAACTTTTACGGGAAAATAGCTGGAGGTTACGGGTTTAAGCTCGAAAATATTCCGACGATCGCCCCCAAGCTGCGGGACACAATTTTGCGAACCACGGCAGCTAAGCCTGGGGATCGCTTTCAAACTGCTCAACAATTAGCTCGAGCTTTAGCAGCTTCCCTTTAATAGAAGTCAGAAGTCAAAACTCAAAAGCCAAAAGTCAGAATTTATGAAGAAGAGGGCAAAGGGAAAAGGGAAGAGGGAAGAATTTAGCAACGGAAATTTATGAAAGAAAATTTACCCGATCGCCTCGGGATTTCTCTTCGACACCCAATTCCTCCGTCTCCTCTGTTATTCCTCGTCCCAAGCTTCTACAGCTATCAACTCGCTCACGGGGTCTTGCATAGAAAAATCAAATTCTAGCAATTGCTGTTTCCAGTACGGCCATTCGTCGCCGTAAAGAAGAGCAATTTTCCAAATACTGTCTGTCGGCTTGATAATGTCAGACGTGACGAGAGAATGCACCTGACGCTGGAACTTAACCATCGGCTGTATAACCTTCTGGCTCATAATACCTCTTGAATTGTTTAAATTTTGTGAATTACCACTTCCGATCTCACACTTTTTACCGCAGTTTCGCCAAGAACAGTCTCGCCAAGATACGTGTAGATTTTTGTCGGGAAGCTACATATTCAACTTGTATCTTAACACAGTTCGTTTTGACAAGGGCCTATAAGCAGGACTGAAGAGTCAAGACCGACTTCAAAGAATTAATCATCTTTAAAATGTCCCGCTATATGCTGTCGATCGACAGTGGGAGGTTTGCCACCTCGATTGTTTCCACATCGTTGTTTCCACATACTGGCAGATGCAAGGGCTGCGTTCGGCTTGTTCTTGACAAGGCTGAGTTTGCGTAGGAGAAACTGCAACTACTGCGCTTTGACTGCTACAGCGTAATTTCCGCTTTCCTGCGGGTAAACCACACCTCTTTCACCTTCGACGCTGGGTTCGCTGTGAGAGTGGGGTCTGAGCTACATAAACTGATTATAACTCTACTGACCGCAAAAGCGATCAAAAATTGTTGGATACTGTTGATCGCCATCCCTAAATGTCGATCGAACATTCAAAGGCGACAGCAGAGCGGGCGTACAAGCAAGTTCCCAACCCATCGTCCGTCCTGATTGAGTCAATCTAAAATCTAAAATCTAAAATCTAAAATTGTATGACTTGGACAAGGCGACACATTCTCACTCTGGCTGATTTTACCTCGGACGAATACGATACGGTGCTGCAAACAGCAGCCAGTTTTCGGGAGGTACTCGGCCGCCGCACGAAGAAAGTGCCTGCCCTGCAGGGTCAAGTGGTCGCGAATTTGTTTTTTGAACCTTCTACCCGGACTCGCAATAGTTTTGAGTTGGCAGCGAAGCGGCTGTCAGCGGATACGCTAAATTTTACGCCGGGAAGTTCTTCTCTGACGAAGGGGGAGACTATTCTGGATACGGCTAAGACTTATCTGGCGATGGGAACGGATTTGATGGTAATCCGGCACGAACAAGCTGGAGTTCCCAGCACGATTGCTTCGGAAATGGATCGCTTGGGGTCAAGAGTCAGCGTTCTCAATGCTGGAGACGGCCAGCACGAACACCCATCGCAAGGTTTGCTAGACTTATTTACTATTTGTGTTCTGTTAGATAACGAAAATCCGCGGCTGGAACTTTTAGCGGGTAAAAAAATTGCCGTGGTGGGGGATATCTTACATTCGCGGGTGGCTAGGTCTAATATTTGGAGTTTAACGGCTTCTGGGGCAGAGGTTCATTTGGCCGGGCCGCCGACTTTGCTGCCGCTGTTGTTTGCTGAGTGTGGCGATGGTAGGGAAGGCAAGTTATTTTTGCACTGGCAGCTTGAACCTGCTTTGGCCGATGCTGATTTTGTGATGACTTTGCGGCTACAAAAGGAACGGATGAGCGACCATTTGCTGCCAAGCTTACGAGAGTACCATTCTTTGTACGGGATTACGCGCGATCGGCTCAAACTCTGCAAGCCGGATGTGAAGGTGTTGCACCCGGGCCCAGTGAACCGTGGCGTGGAAATTAGTTCGGATTTGATGGACGATGCCCAGTTTAGCCTGATTTCTCAGCAAGTTACCAGTGGCGTGGCGGTGCGGATGGCATTACTTTATCTAATCGGCGGCGGTAAAGTTTAGGCTGTTAGTTGTTAGTCATGAATTTCGGATATTCCATGATTTTCAGGATTGATCGCAGATTTAAAATAATCGTTACCCAGTACGGCCGGGTAACGATTAAAACTCTTTCTAGAAATGTCAAGTGCTCTAGTTAAGAGTTAGGAAAGCCAGGACGCAGACACCCAGCCACCACCTTTGAGTTGGGCCCAGCCGTGTTTGTAACGACCGGTCAATTTTACGTGGTCTCCACGATATAACTTGCCGATTACATGAGAACAGCCATTGGGACGGTTGCGGATATTCAGTCGGCCGCCATTGGTGACAACTTTGGCGTAGCTGTGATGACCGTGATGGCTTTTCTTGCCGCAGCGGGAGTAGCAAGCGGCCTGGGCTTCGCCACCGACACTCAGAACAGACAGGGCTACTGCCATACCTGCAACGCCTACCATTGCCGATTTAGGAATTTTAAATTCCAGTTGAAGTTCGGACTCTGGAGATTCATAAGCAACAAAAGAGTGGCTCAATGCTAGTGCTTCCATAGTTTCCTCGTGATTGTTGTTAACCTTTATTGGTGCAGACTCAGGTTGAAACGTCAATTAACAGCCCAAACTATTAACTTATGTTTCAGAAAAGGCACATCAGGGCGTTACTGTTTTGCTTTGGCTTAGTATCCGCCAATTTGCCTCAACCCTGCACAGGTATATCATCTCATCTAAGTAGCTTTCCGGAACAAAAAAACAAATAAAGTTTACATCTGCTGCTAAAAAGTTGGGTGGCGCCGATAAGTAGGAGGGCAGAATTAAACTTAACTGTGTCCTTGAAAAGGGAACGAAGTTATCGCTTGGGGTTTGAGATTTATTGTACTGAGTTGCGAATGACACTACTTATTGGCCTGTGCTTATTTATTGAATTGCTACACTAATATCGGCAGTTAATTCTATCGAACAAGCATCCTGCTTGTCTTCAATCACGCTCTTAATTTAGTTCGGGTCAGTCATAGTGTAGCCGATCGTACTCGTGCAGAAGTTCGGGGCGATGGCTTCGGGCCCTCGGCCGTGCTACGAGATGTGGCTCAAGATTAGCCACCCCGTTTCCCGGACAAGGATGCAAGACAAATCCATCGCGACTTGATTTGTGTCAAGATCGATCGAGTTCTCCAGCACCACTTCTTCCGCAATGAACTCCTTCGCTGCACTTTCGATCGACACAATTCCTCAACGCCATGAATCAGACAGCTTCGCCATTACCTTAGCGCCTTTGTCTGTAGAGGAAATATACGCTTTGGCAGATGACCCCGCAAACGGAGCCGTGGTAATGATGAGCGGTACAGTCCGCAACCAAACTGACGGTCAAGCTGTAGTTTCCCTAGAATATCAAGCCTACGAACCGATGGCAGTGCGAGTATTCCAGCAAATTGCTACTGAAATCCGCCGCCAGTGGGCCGATGTCAATCGGGTCGCTATTCACCACCGCGTCGGACACTTGCAGGTGGGCGAAATCAGCGTATTGGTGGCTGTTGGCTGTCCCCACCGGGACTCAGCCTTTGCAGCTTGCCAGTACGCCATAGATACGCTCAAACACAATGTACCGATTTGGAAAAAGGAACATTGGGCTGATGGTTCTAGCAGTTGGGTTAGTATAGGAGCGTGCGAGGTTGTCGGGCATTAGTCAATCGATTTGAGCTTTGAGATTGAAGAGGGGAACTTGTTACGATCTCCTAACGTCAAAAACTGTGGAATGTTCGATGAGCCAATTCCACCGATGAGCGACTTTATTTCCGTGTCCTGGTCTGCGGTTGTGGCGACCGTTCAAAGAGTGCAATTGCCAGCCGAAAAACTCTCTAATTATGACTTGGTGTTGCGGTGTCAGGAAGGAAATCGACCTGAGACCACTGCCTTTTCAGAACTGTTGAAGCGGTATCAGTCCCACGTAGACAGGGTTCTCTATCACTTGGCCCCTGACTGGCAAGACCGAGCAGACTTGGCTCAGGAAGTGTGGATTCGGGTCTACCGCAATATTAACCGCTTGCAAGAGCCTGTTAAATTTCGGGGCTGGCTCAGCCGCATCGCTACTAATTTGTTTTACGATGAGTTGCGGAAGCGCAAACGGGTGCGAACTCCGCTGTCGCTCGACGTACCCCGTACTCTGGAAGATGGCGAGGTTGATTGGGAAATTCCGGCCGACAGTCCGGGGCCTGATGAAGATTTGACGACCAGAGAATTTTACGACCAGTTGCGGGTGGCGATCGCAGATTTGCCGGAAGTATTCCGCACAACAATTGTTTTGAGAGAAATAGAAGGTTTAGCCTATGAGGAAATAGCCGAAATGACCGGAGTTTCTCTGGGAACTGTCAAGTCGAGAATTGCTAGAGCTCGCCAAAGATTGCAGTTGGAATTGCAAAAATATCTCGATGGTAATTAGCAAGAGTAATTTCAGAGGCGGGTTAAGAAGATTTGGTGATGTTTGCTGTGACATCAAAACTTCTCTTTTAAAATATAAATAAGCAGTAAATCCTTCTAATAGCGAGTGCGTGATTCCCCAATTAGAGCAAGTCTGAAATTATGAATGGTAACTTTGAATCGGATAAAAATCAAAATCAGCAAGGTGTTGGGGATTCACTCGCTGAAACTCAAGTTAACAACAATTATGCCCAGGGCAATGTAACTACTATGATGCGCGATCGCTTTGAATTGCTAAGTGCTTACCTCGACGGCGAAGTGACGGCGACAGAACGTCGGCAAGTTGAGAACTGGCTGACAAATGACCCCACTACGAAGCGTTTGTACTCGCGACTGCTGATGATGCAGCAGAGTTTTCAGGCAATGCCGGTGCCTGCTGCGGAACAATCTGCACAGGAGTTGGCGACGAAGGTTTTGCAGCGGGTGGAACGCAAGCCGAAACGGACTTGGATTTTGGGTGGAGGTGCGATCGCAGCTTTGTTGGTTGCGGTGGTGTCTGGTGTCGGTGGCGATCGCCAATTGTTTGCTCCTCAGTTTGCTCGATCGCCCGTTCCTGCTGAATCTGACGGTTTGATTATGGCTTTAAACGAGCCTCTGGTGGAGATGGTTAATCCCAACGATTTGATGCTTGGGGTGAATGCACCGATCATGGATATTCCCAAAGTTGGTGTAGCAAGCCCTCAAAAGTAATTCTCAAAGGCGCAGTAGAATTTCTGTTTTGATTAATAACGGAAGTCGCTAAGCTCCCTAAAAAAGGGGGCTTTTTGCCGTTTTTCCCAGTTTTTCAAGGTGGATATATCCTTTGACACTTTGCTGGCTTTGAATGAGGAATTGAGGGGCGATCGCATCTTGATATCGGAGTAGGTAGCGAGTGGAATTAGAGCGGGCGATCGCACTTGTCATCGGTTTTTTGCAGATGTGCGATCGGAAACAGCAATGTCTCCTCTATTTCCTGCCGCACAGCAGGAGATACATTACAACCGCTATTGATGAGGCAATCTACCAGCAATTTATTAGCATCATAATACTTCCTCAGCAATGACTTCTGCTGTTCGCTGAATATCCAATTGCGACCTATATTGCGATCAGGGGGAACGCATCTTATTGAACACTGTTCATCAGTGGTGAGTATATTTTGAGATAAATTCATTATTCTTAGAAAC